>CBDUZY010000053.1:0-10441 GCA_965371825.1 uncultured bacterium | reverse complement strand
GTTTGGCACCACGAAGCGGCCTCCTTGCCTTGGATGGTTGGGTCTTTGCTAAACCCTATCATACAAGGTCAAAGGGGCCGTCTCTATGCGCAAACCACCTCACGATCGTGAAACACCCGAGTTAGCGTCTTACGACAGATTGGACACTCGAATGTGGGCACGTTGCCTCGCGAGGTTTGTGCTTGCCGCCGCTCGAGATTCTTCGGGCTCAGTCGCCCGCGCCGGTTGACTTCGTGTCTTTCTTGTTCGCCTTCGTGTCGGACTTCGTGTCGGACTTCGCGCCGGCCTTCGCGTCGGCCTTCGAGTCGCCGCTCTTCTTCGCCTTCCCGTCGGATGACTCCTTGTCGGCCTTGGCGGCTTGCTTGTAGCTTTCGCTGCGGTAGTCGGTCTGGTGGAAGCCGGATCCCTTGAAGATGATCCCCGCGCCGGTTCCGATGCGGCGGGCTACCGGTGCGTCGCACGCGCAAGGCCTGGGGTCGGTCTTCTTGAGACGACGCCGTGCCCGCTCGGTGATGGGTTGAAAGATGTCGACCACCGCGCCGCACTCCGTACACTCATACTCGTATGTTGGCACTCAGGTGATCTCCTATCCGGCCGTTAGACTGGGAAACGCACCGATCGTAGCGGAGGTTGGCCCGCTCTTGTCCAAGATGCGTTCACACTCGGTGCCCCGTCTTGATTGTTTCGTGATTGCCATTGCGCGTCTCTTACCGGTCTTTGCGTTACCTCAACCGGATGCATCCGCTTCGCTCTCGGACCCCGGTGGGGACTCGTCCCCCGTCTTCGTGGTCGCCGTGTCAGGCGCCGCGGCGACGATGACCTTGGCCGGGCGGACGACTCGATCGCGGAGGCGGTAGCCCTTGGCAATCTGTTCGACGACGGTCCCGGGTTCGTGCTCCTGCGACGGTTGCCGCATGAGGGCCTCGTGGATGTTGGGGTCGAAGGGTTCGTGCAAGGCCTCGATCGTCTCCAGGCCGTGATCGTTCAGTGCCTTGACCAGATTGGCGTGGACCAACCGGACCCCCTCGATGACCGATTCGTGATTCTCAGAGCTCTCGGCGGCTGCAAGCGAGCGTTCGAAGTCGTCGATGGCCCCGAGCAGCGAGCGCATCAACTCGGCATTCCCGTAACGTACCGCCTCGGCTCTTTCGACGGCCGCGCGGCGTTGCAGATTTTGAAAATCCGCCTTCGCTCGAAGCAAGCTGTCCTCGAGCTCGGCGACCCTCGTCTCGAGCGAGGCAGCTCGGTCCGACGGACCCTGGCCCTCGCCGCCGGATTCCCTGGCAGAATCGGGCTGCTCCCCGGAAGCGCCGGGCGAGATCGATTCTTCATTCTCCAGACGTGAGGTGAGGCCAACTGCGCCTTCGTTTCCAGCCGCCGTCTCACCGGCTGCCGCGGCGGTCGCATCGTCCGGCTGGGCGGTCTTGCCGTCACGTATCTTGATCTTCTTCTTCCTCATCTTCATGCATCACCGTAACCGGGCGAGCCTCAGCCACCAGACTCCTGATTGTCCGAGCCGGCGCCGAGGTACTCCTTGAACTTGTCGAAGAAGCCCTTGGACTCCGGCAGAACCGACTTATCCTCCGTTCGAGCAAATTCGCGCAGCAGGGCTTTCTGGTCCTTGTTCAGGCGTTTGGGGATCTCGACCAGAACCTGAACCAATTCGTCACCGCGTCGCCCGCTTCGCAGGTCCGGCAGTCCCAATCCGCCGAGGCGGAACAACTGCCCGTGCTGAGTTCCGGGGTTGATCTTGAGTTCCGCCTTACCCTCGAGTGTCGGCACCTCGACCTTCGCACCGAGCGAGGCCTGTGTGAAGCTGATGGGCATGCGACAGAGCAGGTCGTTGCCGTGCCGTTCGAAGAAGGGGTGCTCCTCGATGCGGACGTAGCAGTGAAGGCTGCCCCTTTCCATACCGTCTTCACCGGGCTCACCCTCGCCGCGTACGCGGACGGCCTGTCCGTCGTGGATGCCCGGGGGGATTTCGATGGAGAGGACGCGTTGTTTGACGATCCGCCCTGATCCGCGGCAGTCCCTGCAAGGTGTTGTGATCGAAGAGCCCTGTCCACTGCAAGCAGGACACGTGGTGATGACTCGGCCGAACAGACCCGCAAGTCCGCCGGCCTGCTCCACCTGGCCGTATCCCCCACAAGTCCCGCAGGTCTTGCGCCGCGACCCGGGAGCTGCGCCGTTTCCACCGCAGGTGTCACAGAAGTCTCGGCGGGTGAACTCGAGCGGTTTCTTGGTTCCGGTGGCTACTTCTGCGAGTGTAATCGCCACTTCGGTCTTCAGGTCGGCCCCGGCGCGACGCCTGCGACGACCTCCGAACCCTCCGCCGAAGATGTCGCTGAACATCGAGAAGATGTCATCGAAACCCACGTTGGAGAAGTCGTGGAGACCGGCACCGCGGAGTCCGGCGTGCCCGAACTGATCATACCGCTGTCTCTTGGTCGGCTCGGAGAGAACCTCATAGGCCTCGGCCGCTTCCTTGAATCGGATCTCCGCATCGGGATCGCTCGTGTTGCGATCGGGGTGGTACTTGTGCGCTCTGCGGCGGTACGCCTTCTTGATTTCCTCGGGACTCGCGTCGCGCGAGACGCCGAGAACTTCGTAGTAGTCTCGCTTGGCAGTCGCCACAGCCATTCCCTAATACGCTTCGTCCGACCGGGTTACCGGGGGGCGTCCTCCGCCTATGACGCAAGAGGCGGACGTTCGCCGTCCGCCCCTCACGGGAATCGAGTCGTTCGCCGCCTCGCTCACTATCGAACGGCGTGCGCGATTTTCTTTTCCTCGTCCTTGAGATCGGTCACCAGCACCTCGGTCGTGAGCATGAGCCCAGCCACGCTGGCGGCACTTTCCAGGGCAACCCGTGTGACTTTGGCGGGATCGATGATGCCCGCTTTGACCATGTCGACGAACTCGCCCGTACGGACGTCGAAGCCGTGGTTGCCGGTCTTCTCCAGAATCTGCTCGACGACCACGTCACCCTCGCCGCCCGCGTTGGTCACGAGTTGCCTGGTCGGAGCCCGAAGAGCTTCGAGTAGGATGTCGACGCCGATCTTCTCGTCGCCGCGAGCCGCATCACGGGCTTTGGTCACCGCTGGAATGGACCGGAGCAGGGCGACACCGCCGCCCGGAACGATCCCTTCTTCCGCGGCGGCCTTGGTCGCGTGGAAGGCGTCGTCAACGAGGTCCTTGCGCTCCTTGACCTCTATTTCCGTCGCCCCGCCGACACGAATGACGGCGACGCCGCCGGTCAGCTTGGCGAGACGCTCCTGAAGCTTCTCACGATCGTAGTCGCTGGTGGTCTTTTCGATCTGGTTGCGGAGTTGCTCGATCCGGGCCTTGATGTCGGCCTTCTTGCCGGCACCCTCGATGACCGTCGTCGTGTCTTTGTCGATAACTATCTTCTTCGCCGACCCCATCTCCTTGAGGGTGATGTTCTCGAGCTTGATCCCGAGGTCCTCACTGATGACCGTCGCGCCGGTCAGGACAGCTACGTCGCCCAACATCGCCTTGCGACGGTCGCCGAACCCCGGGGCTTTGACCGCACAGCAGCTCAGCGTTCCTCGGATGCGGTTCACCACGAGTCCGGCAAGAGCTTCGCCATCGACGTCCTCTGCAATGACCAGAAGCTGCTTCCCGCTCGACGCGATCGTCTCTAGCACGGGAAGGAAGTCGCGCAGGTTGGAGATCTTCTTCTCGTAGATCAGGATCGCCGGGTCTGTAAGGACACACTCCAGGGAGCCCGGGTCGGTCATGAAGTAGGGAGAGAGGAACCCCTTGTCGAACTGCATACCGTCGACGACTTCCTTCTCGGTCGCGAGCGACTTGCCCTCTTCGACTTCGACGACGCCGTCCGTTCCGACGGCCTCGAGTGCCTCGGCGAGCAGCTTTCCGACCTCCTCGTCACCATTCGCGGAGATCGTGGCGACCTTGGCTAGATCATCGTTGGATCGCACCTTGACGGACAGGTCCTTTAAGGCTCCCACCGCCGCAACGACCGCCCGGTCGATCCCGCGCTTGACCGCCATGGGATTCGCCCCGGACGACACCGCGCGGTAGCCCTGCCTGAAGATCGCCTCGGCGAGAACGGTGGCGGCTGTTGTGCCGTCACCTACCTCGTCACTGGTCTTCGAGGCGACCTGGTTGATCAGCTTCGCACCCATGTTCTCGAACGGTTGTGGGAGCTCGACCTCCTTGCTCACGGTCACGCCGTCCTTGGTTACGCGCGGGGCGCCGAAGGATTTCTGCAGGATGACATTGCGGCCGGTCGGTCCCATAGTGACCTTTACCGCATCCGCCAGTTTGGTGAGTCCTTCCAGGATCTGCTGGCGAGCTTCCTGGGAAAACATCATTTGCTTGGCCATAGCCAACTCCTCGATTTCTTGAGCCACTTCCTACGCGACGGCTTGTTTCGCCGCGTTGATTCTATTGAACAGGCCGCAGGGCCGTCTTAACAAATCCGCAGGGCCGCCTGAACAAGCCGCAGGGCCATCCGACCGGGTGGCGGACGAAGCACCGCGGCAGTCGTCCGGGACCGCCGGACCCACCGTGGGGTCTGAGCCCGCTACGCTTACTTGTCTACGATCGCGAGCAGATCGTTCTCCCGAATTACGACGTACTTATCCATGTCGAACTCGATCTCGGTTCCCGAGTACTTGCCGTAGAAGACCTCGTCGCTGATCGATACGCTCATTTCGCCACGATTTCCGCTGTCAAGCAGCTTGCCGGGACCGACAGCGACGACGACACCCCGCTGGGGCTTCTCGCGGGCGGTATCGGGGAGGATGATCCCTCCCGCCGTCGTTTCGTCGGCCTCACAGGGCTCGACGAGGATGCGGTCGTCCATGGGACGGAACTTGATCTTCTTGCTCGTTTTGCTTTTTGTCGCGGTAGCCATTGTTCGAATTTCTCCGTGCTCGGGGTCAGGCCTGGGGCGCTGCGGGAACGTCTAGTCAGTCGACGCCTTAAGCGGCCCTTAGTAGTCCATATCCTCGCCCATGTCCGCGGGCGCTGCGTCGTCGTTATCCTCGGGTTTCTCGGTGATGCACACGTCGGTGCTGAGCAGGACGCGAGCCACGCTGCTCCCGTTCTCCAGGGCGCATCGAACCACCTTTGCCGGGTCTATGACGCCGTCCTTGATGAGGTCGGTGAACTCGCCGGTGTCCGCATTGAAACCGAAGGAACCGCTCTTCTGAAGTACTTTGTGAAGGACCACGCCCGGGGTGTGACCGGCGTTTTCGGCAATCTGCCGTAGGGGCGAGGAAAGCGAATCGCGAACGATCTCGGCCCCGGTCTTCTCATCACCGCGGAGCTTCAGACCGTCCAGAGCAGACGCGCAACGCAAGAGGGCTACGCCCCCGCCCGCAACGATGCCCTCCTCGATCGCCGCCCTCGTAGCGTGCAGGGCGTCCTCGATTCGAGCCTTCTTCTCCTTGAGTTCCGTCTCCGTTGCGGCACCTACGTTCACCTGGGCGACGCCGCCGACCAGCTTCGCCCGTCGCTCCTCGAGCTTCTCCCGGTCGTAGTCGGAGGTCGTTGTTTCAATCTCGGATGTTATCTGAGTGATGCGGGCCTGGATGTCCGACGTGGCTCCGGCACCCTCGATGATGGTCGTGTTGTTCGCGTCAATGCTGATCTTCTTTGCCTGGCCCAGCTCCTTGATGGACAGTTTCTCCAGGTCGACCCCGAGATCCTTCATGATCGGCGTCGCCCCGGTAAGAACCGCGATATCCTGAAGCATCGCCTTTCGGCGGTCGCCGTAACCCGGGGCCTTGACCGCACAGACTTCGAGGATGCCCTTGAGCTTGTTGACCACCAGCGTGGCGAGGACTTCCCCTTCGATGTCTTCAGCGATGATAAGCAGGGGACGCTTCGTCTTGGCGACCTTCTCCAGCAGCGGGATGATTTTGGGCACGCTGCTGATCTTGTCCTCGTGGATCAGGACGAACGCCCTGGAGAGGATGCACTCCATCGCCTCCGGGTCGGTGGCGAAGTGCGGAGATAGGAAGCCGCGGTCGAACTGCATACCCTCGACCACGTCGATGAACGTATCCGAGGTCTTGCCCTCGTCGACGGTGATGACGCCATCGTTGCCGACCTTTTCGAAACAGTCAGCCAGCAGCTTGCCGATGGCGTCGTCGTTGTTTGCCGAGATGCGGGCGACGTTCACGATGTCGTCGCGCTTGCTCGCCTTGACGGGGCGGGACAAGGCCTCGAGGGCCTTGACGATGGCGGTGACCGCCTTCTCGATTCCGCGGTTGAGGGCGTTGGCATCGGCCCCCGCCGCGATGTTCCGCAGCCCGTTCTCGAAGATGGCCTGCGCCAAGACGGTGGCGGTCGTGGTTCCGTCCCCTGCGACCTCACTTGTCTTGCTGGCGGCCTCCTTGACGAGCTGGGCGCCCATGTTCTCGTACTTGTCGAACAGCTCGACCTCCTCGGCTACGGTCACTCCGTCCTTAGTGACGGTGGGACCTCCCCAACCCTTGTCCAGAACGGCGTTGCGACCCCGCGGCCCCAGCGTCGACTTGACCGCGTCGGCGAGCTTCTCGACACCGGTCCGAAGGGCGTTCCGCGCTTCCTGCTCATAGGCCAGTTGCTTGACGGCCATGTTCACTGTCTCCTGCTTCGAGTCTGTGTGTTGTATGCTTCCACTGACTTCAGACCGTGCGAATCTCGCCGACTCGGCTTGCGCACCGGTCTTCTTACGTAACTGAGCAACATACGGACCATCATGCCCGTGACGCCTAAATCGCCCTAAACTACTCTCAATAAACAACTTACGCACGCCGGAGTGGTGCGAGTGGCAGGCGTCTGGTCTGCCAGCTTGGCAGCCCGAGGCCGGGAGGCTGGCTTCACATGCCAAATTGACAGCCGGGGGAGGTGTTGAGGATGCCCGAGCCGGGTTGAGTTGTCGCACGTTCGGGCGGGCATTAGCATGAACCCGTGACGGCGTTTGGAATCGGAGCCGGCCTGGCCGGGTTCCGCCCGTCAGGCGGCGATCTTCGGAGTGGACATACAGTGACCGATCGGCCCGTTCGAGTACGACCTGCATCGATCGACGACCTGGACAAGATTGTCGCGTTCAACACAGCCATGGCCGAGGAGACGGAGGGCAAGGTGCTCGCCCCCGCTGTCGCGCGAGAAGGGGCCCGGCAAGGTCTGCGGGATCCGGCGCGATCCCTTTACTTCGTTGCGACGGTCGGCGACGTCGTGGTCGCCCAGACCATGGTCACGATCGAGTGGAGCGACTGGCGGAACGGGTTCTTCTGGTGGATCCAGAGCGTGTACGTCGACCCGCATTTCCGGCGGCGCGGGGTGTTTCGGGCCCTGCACGACCACATCTGCCGCGAAGCAAAGAGCCGACCCGACGTCTGCGGTCTGCGGCTGTACGTACACCGCGAAAACAGCCGGGCGATATCAACGTATCAGCGACTGGGCATGGAAGTCACCGACTACCGGTTGTGCGAGGAAGACTGGTCCGACGACCCGGATTCCGGGTGACCACTTTGACCCCGTGTTGCATCACGGCTACATTGGAGGCGTGTTCACGGTAGTGTCGCGGCGGACGACATTCCATCTGCTCTTTGCCACACTTGTCTGCGGTCTCACTACGTCAGGGTGTGGAACTTGGCGCTTCTGGCCCTTCGGCACTCAGGCGAGCCGCAGCGCGCACGAAGGGGCGAGGAAGACCGCAAGCGATGTGCCGCCATCTCGTGAAAGGCAGCCTGCCCTTGCCGACTCACTCCGCGTTGTCCATCTGGGATTCGACGTTGTACGTGTTAATCTTCCGCTCGACGGCATTAGAGACGCGCGGAAGGTCTGGAACCACGTCGACGAGCTTCGGGTCGACACGGATACGGCCGCCTGCCTCGCTCGGAACGGGCTACGCCTGGGGGTGACCACGCCTGACTCTTGGGCGGCGATCGGGACGATCCTCGACGGGCAAGGTGTCGAGACGCGCACGGAGCAACTCCTCGGTCAGCAGGGCATGCCGGTGACCATTCGAATGGGTGCCGTCGGCGACGGCGAGTCGATCTTCGAGTACGGGTTTGACGGGCGCCTGGCCGGAAAGACCTTCCGTATCGGCGAGAAGCTACTGACAATCGACTACGCGTGTCGACCACAGTTCGGCGGGTCCACGGATCTGCGGGTCGGCTTCGAGGTCCGCCACGATCGCGGCGTGATGACCTGGGAGCGCTATGAGGGGGGCGTCAGGCAAGTTCCGGCGCACGACCGCCACATGTTCGAGGCCGTTGCTTCGACACTCACCCTCAGGCCGGGCGAGATTCTGGTGATTGGAACCAACGAACAGGCCGATAACGAATACCTGATCGGAAGCCGTTTCTTGACGACTTCCCGGGCGGGGCGGCGGAGTGAGACGTTGCTCTTCGTAACGCCGAAGCCCTTCCAGATGCAAGGCGCCTCGAGAGAACGGCGCCGTTGAGCGGAGAGCGCGATGTCCGCCGCGGACAACGAAGAGTCGCACGGCGAATCATTCTACCGCCAACTGTGCGAGCACGTCGGCGTCGCCCTGATCGCCACCGACGAGGACTTGAACATCCGTAGTTGGAACGCCGCCGCGTCTCGAATGTTCGGCACCGAGGCTGAGACGATGATCGGGACGCCGGTCAGCTCGATCATACCGATGGATCGCCGTGAGGCCGCCGGGCGGAGGCTCCGCCGGACCATCAACACGGGTGAGACCAACGAGCTCGAGTTCCGTTATCGGGACGCGACCGGTCGGCGGCGCGAGTTCTCCGGGACGATCGCCCCGTTGGTCGACGAATCGGGAACTCGGATCGGAGCCTCGATCTGTATTCGCGACATAACCCGGCGCATCGAGCTGCAGACGGAGTTGCTGGAAAGCCGGAAGATGGCTTCGCTGGGGGAGATGGCCGGTGCCATCGCCCATCACTTCAACAACATCCTCGGCGGGGTAGTGACCAGCATCGACTACGCGATGACCGCTGCTGACCCCTCGGTTGTCAGTCGTGTGCTCAATCAGGCCTCGCGGTCGTTGATGCGGGCCTCGACGCTGGTCAACGGGCTGCTCGCGTTCTCGGAGGGCGGACCGCGCCCGGACGATCTCGCCGATCTGACCGAGCTTCTCAACGAGCTTGCGGACGACATGGAGGTGGCCATCGATGGCCGCAACATCAGATTCGAGTTGAAGGTGTCGCAGTTACCGGTTGTGCCGGTTCCTCGCACGCAGCTTGCGACGATCCTGAGGAACATAATGCAGAACGCGATCGAGGCGATGCCCAAAGGCGGAGTGCTGAGCGTCGAGGCGGTCATGGCCGATGATTCCGTGAACGTCATTATCAGCGACACGGGTCGAGGGCTCGACGAGGCGACCCGATCGCGCATCTTCGAGCCGTTCTGGACGACGAAAGGTGATCCGGTAGACCGTGGCGGTTCCATCGCCGGCCTCGGTTTGGCCATAGCTCACGGCCTCGTGCATATCATAGGCGGATCGATCTCCGTCGAGTCCGAACCCGACAAGGGCTCTAAGTTCACCGTGTCGATTCCCATACCCGAATGCCCCAAGGAAACGCTGAGTAGCTGACTCTGGTGGCGTAGCCAACGCCGCGGTTGTCGAATCAGACAAAACCCGACATTCGGTTTCGCTTAACATCCTTCCCCCGCGAGACACCGCGACGTATTCTGCTCGTGCGTCCGTTGGCAGCGGCGCGTGCCGACCGTGTGTGCGTAGGCAGCCGGACCCCCACGGACGTCAGCGTGGAGCAGAACATGGACTTCATCAAAAGAATCCTACGGATAGCTCTGATCTCGGTTCTTCTGTACTCCGTGTTGATTGTGCTTGGTCACCCCCACAAGTCCTATTATGAATCGCCTGGTGGCCCTTTTTCACCAGGCAACGCCTCTGAACCCGTGCGATCACAGATCATCCAGCAATTGCATGCCTTCCAAGACGGCTATACGCTCAGGGACACATCTCGCCTAAAGGCGTATATGGAGCAGCTCTTTTCGCAAGAGAATCTCTTAATCCTCGGAACACAGCCAAGGGAGATACTGAAAAGCCATGAGCGCGCGACCGCCTTGGTGTCAAGTGATTGGAGAACCTGGGGCGACTGCACATTTCTTATGGATGATGCGCACATTTCTACGTTCGGGGACGTCGCATGGATCTCAACGATCGGCTATGTGCAATTCGACATGTCGAGGTTTCTTGTTTTGCCGCTGAGGCTATCGGGTGTGATGGTCAAGGAGAGCGGGCTGTGGAAGTTCCAGCACATGCAGTTCCAGTTCGATTTGGATGTGAGTTCTCTCTTGCTGACGATAGTGGTCCTGCTGATCTGGGTTCCATTGAGTGTTCTGTTCCTAATCATCGCGGTCGTTAGACGCTTGAGGAAAGCGCACGAACAGGGTGACAGCGTCGTGCTTCAAGGAACGACGTGACAAGCCGGATGGTAAACTA
>CBDUZY010000052.1:0-10458 GCA_965371825.1 uncultured bacterium | reverse complement strand
CGAACGTGATCACCAACGTCATGATGGAGCGCATCGCGGCCGCAAACGGGCCGACTTCCGGCAAGATTCAGCGTCCCTCGGACGGCAAGGAGATCGAGAGCGTGGCGTTCGTGCAGTGCGCCGGGTCTCGCGACGATAACTACCAGAAGCACTGCTCGGGCGTCTGCTGCATGGCCTCGCTCAAACAGGCGCGATACATCCGCGAACAGTATGCCGACGCCAAGATCTACATCTTCTACATAGACATCCGAGCCCCCGGACGATTGGAAGACTTCTACGCCACGATGCAGAAGGACGAGAAGCTTCAGTTGATCAAGGGCAAGGTCGCGAAGATCACGGAGGCCGCAGCGAGTGGAAACCTTGTGGTCGAGGCCGAGGACACGCTCTCCGGCGAGCGGATCAGCCAAGAGGTGGGCCTCGTCGTGTTGGCGACCGGTATCGTTCCGGTGGATGCAGGCGTGAGCGTCGAGGTCGACGGCGGCCTCGTAAGAGACGAACACGGATTCTTGACGAGCGATCAAGCCGGTCCGGGCTTGCTGGCGGCGGGTTGCGCGAAACGGCCGGTGGATGTGGCGGCCTCGGTACGGGACGCCACGGGAACTGCAATGAAGGCCCTGCAGAGTTGCGTGGGTGACGCGTGAGTGATAACGACAAAAAACTAGCGGTTTGGGTTTGCCGGGGTTGCGACATCGGAAAGTCGCTCGACATCGAGGCCCTGGAGAAGATCACCGACGAGGATGACTTCGAGGTAGAGCTGTGCCGTTCGCACGATTGTTTGTGTGGTGACGAGGGCGTGGAAGCGATCAAGAAAGACGTTGAGGGCGGCGTCAACTCTCTGGTCGTGGCGGCCTGTTCGCCCAGGTTCTGCGCGGACAACTTCACTTTCGACGGATGTCTGACGACTCGGGTCAACCTACGCGAGCACGTCGTCTGGAGCCACAAGCCCAACGACGAAGACACGCAAATGCTCGCCGAGGACTATCTTCGGATGGGCATCGCCCGGGCGCGGCTAGCGGAGATCCCGGAACCGTTCTCCGCCGAGATCGACAAGACGATTCTCGTCGTGGGGGGCGGGCAAAGCGGCATGACCGCTGCCCAGGAAGCGGCGAAAGCCGGTTACGACGTGGTGCTCGTCGAAAAGGAAGCCCGGCTCGGCGGTTGGATGGGTAAGTTCGCGAAGCTGTTTCCCAAGAAGCCGCCCTATCGCGATGCCGAAACGGTCGACCTGGCGGACCGTCTCAACGAAATCGAGAAAGACGAACGCATCAAGGTCTACTTGGGTGCGAAAATCGAGAGCATCACCGGTCAGCCCGGTCAGTTCGATGTGTCGGTGCAGGCCAACGGGTCGAGTTCGCAGTTGCGGGTGGGGGCAATCGTCCAGGCCACGGGTTGGAGGCCCTATGACGCTTCCAAGCTAAACCATTTGGGCTACGGCAGTCCGAACGTGGTGACGAACGTCCAGATGGAAGAGATGGCTGCGTCGGGGAAGATATGCCGCCCGTCCGATGGGAAGCCCGCTCGGCGGATCGCGTTTATCCAGTGTGCCGGTTCCCGTGACGAAGAGCACCTGCCTTACTGCTCGGCCGTTTGCTGCCGCGTAACGCTCAAGCAAGCGCTTTGGGCGAGGGAGCTGGACAGCGAAACGCAGGCCTACGTTCTCTACAAGGACATCCGGGCGCCCGGGCAGTACGAAGACTTCTACCGGCGGGCTCAGGAGGATCCCGAGATCTTCTTCACCAAGGGTGAAGTGGTCGGCGTGAAAGAGACCGGCGATCACGACCTGCTGGTCGACGTGGACGACACGCTCATCGGTAAGCATATTCAGATCGAGGCGGACCTGGTCGTTTTGGCCACGGGAATGGTGCCGGTAACAGCCGATGGCGAAGCGGTCCGGAAGCTGACCGATGCCAAAGCGATCATCGCCAAGGGTGAAGAGGGTGCCCAACTCGAAACGGCGAAGAAGACGGTCGAGGAGTTGGCACAACACGAAGGCACTGAGCAACTGAACCTGGGCTACCGCCAAGGTCCTGACCTGCCGGTGCTTCGCCACGGTTTCCCGGACTCGCACTTTATCTGCTTCCCGTACGAGACGAGGCGAACGGGTATCTACGTGGCGGGATGCGCCCGTGCTCCGAACGACTGCGAAGCCTGTGGTGACGACGCCGCCGGAGCGGCTCTGAAGGCCATTCAGTGCGTGGAGTTGACCTCGCGCGGAGCCACAATGCATCCGCGTTGGGAGGATCTGTCCTTTCCGGACTTCGCCCTGCAGCGCTGCACGCAGTGCAAACGTTGCACCGAAGAGTGCCCGTTCGGTACGTTGGACGAGGACGAAAAGGGTACTCCCTTACCGAACCCGACGCGTTGCCGTCGGTGTGGCATCTGCATGGGGGCGTGTCCCGAGCGTATCGTCTCCTTTGCGGATTATTCGGTTCAGATAGTCTCCTCGATGATCAAGGCCGCGGAGATCCCTGACGAGGACGAGGAGAAGCCTCGCCTTCTCGGTCTGCTGTGCGAGAACGACGCCTACCCGGCACTGGACCTGGCAGGGATCAGCCGTATTCAGCACAGTGCGTACATACGGTTCATCCCGGTGCGATGCCTTGGGGCGGTCAACATAGTCTGGATTGCCGACGCCCTCTCAGCCGGGTACGACGGCATTCTGCTGGTCGGCTGCAAGTCGGGTGATGACTACCAGTGTCACTTCGTCCGCGGCAGCGAGTTGATGGGCACGCGAGGTGACAACATTCGTGAGAAGCTCAAACAGCTCGCCCTGGAGGACGAGCGTGTTCGTGTCGAGGAACTCTCAATCTCGGAGTATGCGAAGCTCCCGCAGATTATCAACGAGTTCTCCGACGAGATTGAGGAAATCGGAATGAACCCGTTCAAGGGGTTCTAGGAAGCGATCCCCCAATGCCAGATCCTGTTTCCGTCAGACCGGATCGGAGTTTCCTCCGCAGCATCCTCGCCGAGGGTGGCGAAGACCTGAAGAAGTGCTTCCAGTGTGCCACGTGCTCGGTCGTCTGCGAGCTGTCGGAGCGGGATAGTCCTTTCCCCCGGAAAGAGATGATCTGGACTCAATGGGGTCTGAAGGATCGGCTCGCCGCCGACCCGGACATCTGGCTGTGCCATCAGTGTGGCGATTGCTCCACGCGGTGTCCGCGGGGAGCGAGGCCGGGGGACGTGTTGGCCGCCGTGCGACGACAGTGTGTGCTGCACTACTCCGTTCCACGGTTCTTTGCCGGTTGGGTGGATCGATCGGCGTTTGTCCCACTTCTGATCTTGATTCCCGCGGTCTTGCTCGGGCTGGCGATCTGGATTCGCGACCCGCTGGGAGAAGCGCTGTCTGTCGGCGAGCCGCACGGGTTCTACGCGGAGCTCATTCCGCACTGGCTGCTAATTGGCTTCTTTTCGTTTTTCACGGGCCTGACGTTTCTGGCAGTCGTCATCGGCGTAGTACGTTTCTGGGTGGCGATGAGGACCTCGGACAAGGCCGCCGGCCGAACCGCGCCCGCCGTGGGAGTGGTGGCCGGGATCGTGGGTGTCCTCAAGTCGATTCTGAGCCACGACAAGTTCGGCAAGTGCACGACCTTCGGTTCACGGCGGACTGCCCACCTGGCTGCGTTCTACGGGTTTGTGGCGTTGTTCGTCGTGACGATCTGGGCCGTGATCGACCTGTATGTAAACCCGTACGTCTTCAATATCGACTCGATGTACCCGTTCGCGCTCGGACACCCCATGAAGATTCTGGCGAACATAGGATGTGTGGCCCTCATCTTCGGGTGCATCAAGGCGATTAGCGATCGGCTAAAGGGCGGTGATGACGCTGGGGCGAGCACTTACTTCGATTGGCACTTCGTCTGGCTGTTGCTTTTCGTAGGTGTCAGCGGGCTGCTCACGGAGATCTTCCGTTTTACCGCCGACCCCGGTGGACACGCGACCGCGTCTACGGGACGGACGACGCTCGAGTACACTGCCTTCGCAGTCTACTTCGTTCACCTGGTATTTGTATTTGGCTTGTTGGTTTATCTGCCCTACTCGAAGTTCGCCCACATCGTGTACCGGACGGTGGCTCTGGTGTATGCCGGGCAGTTTCGAGGGAAATGAGGAGGGCGCCTGTCGGCGCCGCCTAGGACGTAGCAAAGAAAATAAACACGAAACTGAACACTGTGGAAAGGAAACGACAATGGCTCAACTTATCAAGCCGCACGGTTCGGACACGCTGAACCCTCTGTTTGTTGCGGACGCGGCGAAGCGTGCCGAATTGACGAAAGCCGCCGAGGGGATGCCCAAGCTGCTCGTCTGCTCGCAGGCCGCCGCGAACGCGGTCATGCTCGGGTGCGGATACTTCAACCCGCTCACCGGTTACATGAACCTCAAGGATTCGCTGGCTGTGGCCAAGAACATGAAGACGACGAACGGTCTGTTCTGGCCGGTGCCGATCGTCAACGTGACCAACGATATCTCCGGCATCAAGGGCGCAAAGCAGATCGCCCTGCTCGATCCCAACGTGGACGGGAACCCGGTAATCGCGATCCAAGACGTGGAGGCGATCGACGAAGCGACGGACGAGCAGATGAAGGACATGTCCGAGAAGATTTTCAAAACTACGGACATGAATCACCCGGGCGTCAAGAACTTCCTGTCTGTCGGCAAGGTCTTCGTTTCGGGTCCGATCCAGGTGCTTAACTACTCGTACTTCGCGACGGACTTCGAGGGGACCTTCAAGACGGCTGTCGAAATCCGCGACATGATCAAGAAGAACGGGTGGAGCAAGGTCGTCGCCTTCCAGACGCGTAATCCAATGCACCGAGCCCACGAGGCGCTCGTGAAGATCGCCATGGACCGGGTCGGCGCGGACGGAGCGGTCATTCACATGCTGCTCGGCAAGCTGAAGAAGGGCGACATCCCCGCCGACGTTCGCGACTCCAGCATCCGCAAGATGGTGGAACTCTACTTCAAGCCGAACACCGCGGAGATCACCGGTTACGGCTACGACATGCTCTACGCCGGCCCGCGCGAGGCGGTGTTGCACGCCGTCTTCCGTCAGAACATGGGCGCGACGCACCTGATCGTAGGCCGCGATCACGCCGGTGTCGGCGACTACTACGGGGCCTTCGACGCCCAGGAGATCTTCCACAAGGAGGTCCCAGCCGGGTCGCTCGAGTTGAAGATCTTCGAAGCGGACCACACCGCGTACTCCAAGACGGTGGGCGAGGTGATAATGATGCGAGAGGCGCCCGAGGGACACAAGAAGGAGGACTTCGTCTTCCTGTCGGGTACGAAGGTTCGGGAGATGCTTTTCGCCGGACAGGACTTGCCACCGGAGTTCGCGCGACCCGAGGTAGCCAAGATTCTGATGACGTACTACCAGTCGTTGCCGAAGGAGTGATTCGACCGAGGACGTGCCCATGGACCTGATCGCGGTTGAGAGAAAAGACGGTTTTCAGTTCGGCATTCAAGTGCGCGGACATGAGGTCACCAGCGACATGTCCGAGAAGGACGGAGGCCGGGACCGAGGTCCATCACCGGCGGAGCTGTTGGCCGGTTCCTTGGGCGCGTGCATTGCAATGATCGTGCAAGGGTATTGCCAGAGGCACGGATACGAAGGCGACGTGGGCGTCAGTTTGACCTTGGAGCTCGCGGACAAGCCGAAACGCATCGGGCGCATCGTCGCCGATGTGGAAGTGCCGGACAGCGTGCCGGAGGAAAAAAGGGAGGCGATAAAACGGGTAGCCGCGAAGTGCCCGATTCACGAGACCCTCCTGAATCCGCCGGCTTTGGATATTGAAATTGTATAGGCCGCGACCGCTGCGAGGACGGGTGTCCGACCGCGGAATGCCGGCCTTGGCGAGGAGCATCTAAATGGAAACGAAGGAACTCGGGGGCAAGGCGATCGAGATCGACGAGGACGGCTTCATTCAGGACCCCGAAGCGTGGGACGAGGCCGTCGCCAAGGACCTCGCGAAGACCGAGGGCGTCGAGGAGTTGAGCGAAGAGCACTGGAAGGTCGTCAAGTACCTCCGGGAGTACTATCTCGAGTTCAACATGGCCCCGATGATCCGCAAGCTCTGTAAGTCGACGGGCTTCAAGCTCAAGGAGATTTACGAGCTGTTTCCGAGCGGACCGGCTAAGGGCGCCTGCAAGGTCGCCGGGCTTCCCAAACCGACCGGGTGCGTTTGATCTCGTAGACGCTCCGTTCCACGCCGCGCCGGGCGTGTGCCCGGTCGGCGGTTTGAGGATGACGGAACACGGCCCGGACCTTCGTCGTTGTGACGTCGTGACGTCGTGACGTTGTGGCGTTGTGGCGTGGGACGATCGGACGTCGGAGTGGCCACGGCTCTTTGCGCGGACCGGATTATGGTGCTTTTGGATCTGTTACGGGAGAAGAAGGAGAGCATCGTCCAGAAGTGGTTCGAGGCCGCACTGGCGACGTATCCTAAGGATTCCGCGGCGATGTTCGGTCGCCGCAAGGATCCGTTCTCGAATCCCGTGGGTCACAGTTTGCGTGTGGGGACGCGGGCGATTTTCGAGGGACTCCTCGACGAAGGGGATGCTCAGAAGATTCGCGAGCATCTGCACGAGATCATAAAGATCAGGGCGGTGCAGGATCTTGCCGCCTCGGAAGTGCTGCGGTTCATCTTCCAGTTGAAGGGAGTAGTCCGAGGCGCGATACGAGAGGCAGGCGATGAGACGGAGTTCTCGGTAGACCTGGCGGGATTCGAGGAGCGGATCGACAAGGTCATCCTGACGGCCTTCGATGTCTTCGTCGAGTGCCGTGAGCGTTTGTGCGACATTCGGATCAACGAGGCGAAGCGTGGAGTGTCGTGGATCGTGAGAAAGATGAACGATCGTGGTTTCGATCCGGAGCTCGGCCGGATGAATCTGGATGGAGCGTGCCCAAAGGAATGAACGTGCGACGAGAGGGTCTGCGATGAAGGTTTTAGTATCCCTCGTAGCTGTGGGCGGCCTGTTCTTGATAGGTATGCTCGGCGCGAAGCCCGGAGCGAATTGGGTCTTCGGCGTGGTCATTCCCTACGTGGCGGTGGCGGTGTTCATTGTCGGTGTCGTCTACCGTGTGCTGGGCTGGGCCGGCTCCGCCGTTCCGTTCCGTATTCCGACGACTTGCGGACAACAGAAATCACTTTCCTGGATCAAGCAGGAGACGCTGGCGAATCCACACAATAAACTCTCCGTAATCGGAAGAATGGCGTTGGAAGTGCTGTTCTTCCGTTCGCTTCTGCGTAACACGAAGTCCGAGTTGCTTGATGGGCCCAGGTTGGTCTACGCGACCGACTTGACGCTGTGGATCGCGGCGATGGCAATGCACTGGTCGCTGCTGATCATCCTCATCAGGCACATCAGGCTCTTGACCGATCCGGTGCCCTTCTTCGTCACGTCTGTGGCGTGGGCGGATGGGTTCATGGAGGTCGGCCTCCCGGTATTCTACGCGACTTCGGTTCTGTTCTTGGGTGGGCTCTTCTTCCTGTTGGTCCGCAGACTGGGATCCTCGCAGTTGCGGTACATCTCGCTAGCGGGCGACTACTTCTGGCTGTTCATGCTGCTGGGGATCGGCGTGAGCGGATTCACTCTTAGGCATTTGGTGAGGACGGACATTACGGGAATCAAGGAACTCGCGATGGGGTGGACGAGTTTCGCACCGGTGGTCCCCGAGTCCATCAGCCCGCTGTTCTACGGGCACCTTACTCTCGTTTGCGTGCTCCTGATGTTCCTTCCATTTGGCAAGCTGATGCACATGGCGGGCGTGTTCCTCAGCCCCACCCGGAACCTGGCGAGCAACAATCGGCGGGTCCGACACGTAAACCCGTGGGACTACCCGGTGAAGGTGCACAGCTACGCCGAGTATGAGGACGATCTTAGAGACAAGATGAAAACGGCCGGTATTCCGGTCGAGAGGCAATAACGATGCCGCGTCCGGACGAACCAGATTACTACAAGCACGAAGACCTGTTGACGATCGATGGGCGCCCGCCGAAGACGGGTTGGATGGACACGCCCGTGGATATCAGGCCCGGTACGTACATCTATCCGGGGAAGCCCAAGAACCTCAAGATCGTGGGTTTGCCCAACGCACGGGAGTGGGTTGTCACCGACGACGACTGGAAGCTGCCGGAAGGCTGGAAGAAGATCGTGCTCGAGGGGATGGCTGAGCGGCTCAAGAGGTTCAGGTCGTTCAAGCTCTTCATGGACATTTGTGTCCGCTGTGGTGCGTGTGCCGACAAGTGTCACTTCTTCATAGGCAGCGGTGACCCCAAGAACATGCCGGTCCTTCGGGCCGAGCTCCTGCGGTCCATCTACCGGAAGGACTTCACCGGGCTCGGGAAGGTGTTTGGCAAGCTCGCCGGTGGACGGGAGCTTACGCCCGACGTGATCAAGGAGTGGTTCTACTACTTCTTCCAGTGTACGGAGTGTCGGCGGTGCTCGGTCTTTTGCCCTTATGGAATCGACACGGCCGAGATCACCATGATGGGGCGGGAGCTGCTGGGTCTCCTCGGCCTGTATGTCAACTGGGTGATTGAACCGGTAGCTAACTGCTTCCGATATGGAAACCACCTGGGGATTCAGCCTCACGGCCTCAAGGATACTCTGGAGTTCATGGTGGACGACATCGAGGAGGCAACCGGAATCCGAGTGGACCTCCCGATCAACAAGAAGGGGGCCGAGATCCTCTTCGTCACACCTTCCGGTGATTTCGTGGCCGATCCCGGTATTTACACCTGCATGGCGTACATGCTCCTTTTCCACGAACTGGGGATCGACTACACGTGGAGCACCTACGCCTCCGACGGTGGGAACTTCGGGTTGTTCACCTCGCACGAGGTGCTGAAAGGGTTGAACTCCAAGATCTACGCCGAAGCGAAACGCCTCAAGGTCAAGTGGATCCTCGGTGGTGAGTGCGGGCACATGTGGAGGGTGATCCACCAGTACATGGACACCATGAATGGGCCGGCGGACTTCCTCGAGATCCCGAAGTCTCCGGTTACGGGTACTGTCTTCGAGAACACCGCTTCAACCAAGATGGTCCACATCATGGAGTTCATGGCCGACGTGATTAAGCACGGCAAGTTGAAGCTGGATCCTTCGCGCAACGATCACATTAGCGTGACGTTCCACGATTCGTGCAATACCGCCAGGGCGATGGGCATTCTCGAGGAACCCCGGTATGTGATTCGCAGCGCCTGTAACAACTTCTTCGAGATGCCGGAGAACACGATTCGCGAGCAGACATTCTGTTGCGGCGGAGGTGCCGGACTGGGAACCGACGAGAACATGGAGATGCGTTTGCGCGGCGGGCTGCCGCGCGGGAACGCGGTCAAGTACGTTCGGGACAAGCACGGCGTAAACCAACTCGCTGCGATGTGTGCAATCGACAGAGCGACGCTCGTAACCGTTTGCGACTACTGGGCGCCGGGCGTCAAGGTGACGGGGATAAGCGAACTCGTCGCCAACGCGACCATCTTCAAGGGTGAGAAGGAACGAACGCATAATCTGCGATTAGAGGAGATTCCGGGCGCGGATGGTAACGGCCGAGAGGGAGGCGATGGCAATGCGTGATAGAGGCGTGATCATCGTGGGCTTGGTCGTTTTCCTGGTGCTCGTGACTTTCCCGGTTTGGTACACGCTTGTCGAGGCGGGTGACGCTGCTCTTCCGGCAGTCGAGTTGCCCCAGGACGGTTCGCGGTGCGTCGAGGACGCCGAGTACATGACCGCGAACCACATGGACGTATTGAATCAGTGGCGAGACGCGGTCGTCCGCAATGGTGAAAAGCACTATACTTCAATGACATCCGGTGAGCAGTACGAAATGAGTCTGACGAGAACGTGTATGAAGTGTCATAGCAATCGGGAGACGTTCTGCGACCGGTGCCACGACTTCGCGGGCGTCGCCCCGACGTGTTTTGACTGCCACGTCGAGCCGAGAGGGAACTGAGCCATGGACGAAAGCCGACGCAGTTTCCTAAAGCAAGCAGGTTGCACGGGCGTGGCTTTGGGCTGCGGTGTCCCGCTGCTGGGCTCCGGCTGCGCCGCCTCGAGACACGGTGCAAGCGACACAAGCCAGTTGGCCTTGGTCATCGACCTTCAGAAGTGCCGCAGTGATGAGGTGCGCCGAGCCTGTGCCGAGGCCTGTCACCGTGAGCACAACGTGCCCTCGATTCCGGACCCGAAGGAAGAGGTCAAGTGGATCTGGGATGAAGATTTCGAGAACGCTTTCCCCGATCAGCGGCACGATCACCTGGCGGACTCAGTCGCGGGGCTCCCCGTCATGGTTCTGTGCAACCAGTGCAGTAAGCCTGCATGCGTGAAGGTTTGTCCGACGCAGGCTACGTGGAAGCGCGAGCGGGACGGAATCGTGATGATGGACATGCACCGCTGTATTGGGTGTCGATACTGCATGGCCGCGTGTCCCTACGGCGCCCGGAGCTTCAACTGGAAGGACCC
>CBDUZY010000051.1:0-10579 GCA_965371825.1 uncultured bacterium | reverse complement strand
GGTACTTCGTCGATCCACCGGACGACATGATCCGCCTGCGTGGAGAGGGTCAGGCGGGAAACGCGAGCGTCACAATACCGCCCGTACCCTAGGAGATCGCCGGTGACAGCCCGCAAACGCGGCATTCGGGTGTTCGGGCCGAAGTAGCGTAATGACCCGATTATCCCATGGATCGTGATCAGGGTTGGCGTTTCCATTCTTGTCCTCACGTTATGGATACCGCGTCGCGAGCGTAGCGGCGATTTGGACAATTCACAAGGGGTGCACTTGATCTGATAAGACCTCAATCCGCGCCGTGGCAGGCCGCCCAATCGAGATGTGAGAAGTGGGGGGGGCGCGATGCCCTGGCGGGTTGCTCACCTGGTACCGGCTGGCTATCCTACGTTGAATCTTGAATTCCTTGTAGGAGTGATCGTATGGCCAAGAAGAAACTGAAGTGCTCCAAGTGCGACCGGACGTTCTCGTTGCCTGCGCACCTTGCGCGCCATGTGAACACGACGCACGGTAAGTCTACCAAGAAGAAGGTCGCGAAGAAGAGGCGACCGAAAGCGAAGCCGAAGCGCAAGCTCGGTCAGCCGAGGGTAGTCAGGAAGAAGAAGGTCGTCCGCCCGAAGCGAAAGGCGGCAGGGCGTGGTCCGTCGGTCGGCGGAGCCATGATGCGGCTCGATGCCGCCATGCGTTCCTACCAGAATGAACTCGCGTCACGTCGCGATGCCATCGATGCCGAGATCGCCGCGATAACCGGAGCGATGGAGGCCCTGCAGGGAGGCGGCGGTCAGCGGCGCTCGAAAAGGACCCGCCGCGCCAAACACAGGTAGGGCGAGGCCGCGCGCAGGGTGACTTTCATTGCAGCCTCGAGAGAGGCCCCACCCCATTCGCGCGCTGTGAACGTCCAGACTGAGCGTCGTTACACGAGGTCTTATGGAATCACAAACCGTAGTGCGTACTAAGGTCGGTCTCGGCTTGTGGATATGCACGGCTCTCGTGGTCGGTAACATGATCGGGTCCGGGATCTTCCTGCTTCCCAGCTCGTTGGCTGCCTACGGTGGAGTGAGCATCCTCGGGTGGCTGGTCACGGCCGCCGGGGCAATCTTCCTCGCTCTCGTCTTCGCGCGACTGAGCCGAGCCATACCGAAGGCGGGTGGACCCTACGCCTACAGTCGGCTTACTTTCGGTGATCTTACCGGGTTCCTGATGGCCTGGGGTTACTGGATCTCGATCTGGTGCAGCAATGCGGCGATCGCTATTGCCATGGTAGGTTACCTCTCGACGTTTCATCCCAGACTGGCGACGGATCCGACACTGGCCGCATCAGCGGCCGTTGCCGCGATTTGGGTGCTCACGTGGGTGAACTCGATGGGCGTCCGCGACGCTGGGCTCGTCCAGCTTGTCACAACGGTGTTGAAGATTGTGCCGTTGATCGCGATCGGTGTGTGGGGACTGTTTTTCCTCCGTCCCGACCACTTCACCCCGTTCAACACAAGCGGCCAGTCACTGCCCTCGGCCATCAACGCGACCGCCGCACTGACGCTCTGGGCGTTTCTCGGGCTGGAGTCCGCGACGATACCGGCTGACGAAGTGGCGAGACCTCGACGGACGATTCCGCTTGCGACGGTCTTGGGTACGCTAATCGCGGCTGTGGTCTACATTCTCGCCAGCACGGCAGTCATGGGCATTATCCCACCCGCGGCACTCGCCAAGTCGAGCGCTCCGTTTGCGGATGCAGCCGTCGAGTTGTGGGGTTCGTGGGCGGGCGGAGCGGTGGCGGCGGGGGCCTCGATCGCCTGCTTCGGAGCACTCAACGGTTGGATCCTCATGCAGGGGCAGCTCCCACTCGCGGCGGCCCGAGACGGCTTGTTTCCGGAGAGCTTCGGAAGAGTGTCGCGCCGTGGCACACCGGTGCTGGGAATCGTGATATCGAGTGTTCTGGCGACAGTGCTGATCGCCATGAACTACCGTAGGGGCCTGATTGAGCGGTTCAACTTCATCATCATGCTGGCAACGCTCACCTGCCTCGTTCCGTACATCCTTTCGGCGTTGGCCGAACTGGTGATTTCCGTTCGGGGTAGAGGTCGAACCACCGGCAAGGACAGGCCCGGCGGCAAGAAGTGGGTCTCCGGTTCGATAATCGCCATTCTCGCCTTAGCCTATTCGGTTTGGGCGGCGGTCGGGCTGGGTCTCGAGATTGTGTGTTGGGGGCTCCTGCTATTGGCGGCCGGTGTGCCCGTGCATGGCTGGATCAAATGGCGTCATCACCGTAGACTAAATGTCTAGCAACGCGGCACGACAGGAGCGAAGGACCCTCCAATATGGCGCTCACGTATCAATCGGATGTGGGAACTATCGAGCGGTTGCTCATCAAGCATGTGCGGGACGCTTTCGTCAGCGAAGAGGCGATCAACAATCAGTGGCGGGAGCTTGGCTATACGGGTCGACCGGATCTGGGGCGAGCCATCGACGAGTACGATCGATTCGTTAATCTCCTCGGTAGCTTCGGTATCCAAGTACACTTCCTGCCCAGATCGGACAACGTCGGTCTGGACTCGCTCTACGCCCGTGATGCCGCGATCCCGTGCGAGAAGGGAATGATCCTCTGCAACATGGGTAAGGCTCAGCGAAGAGGAGAGCCCGGACTCGAGGGCGGTGCCTTTGGCGAGATGGGGATACCGGTGCACGGCGCAATCACCGGCGACGGGCGGATCGAGGGGGGCGACGTGGCCTGGATCGACCGGCGGACCCTGGCCGTCGGACGCGGCTATCGCACCAATGACGAGGGGATCCGCCAGCTTCGACGACTGCTCGATGACTGCATCGACGAACTGCTCGTCGTTCCCTTGCCGCACTGGCGAGGACCCGCCGACGTCTTCCATCTGATGTCAATCCTCAGCCCTATCGATCGCGACCTTGCCCTGGTGTACTCACCACTGATGCCGGTGCCGTTTCGTGAAGCTTTGCTCTCGCGTGGGATCCAACTCGTTGAAGTCCCCGACGGCGAATTCGACACGATGGGCTGCAACGTGCTCGCGGTGGCGCCTCGCAAATGTATCGTGTTGGCGGGCAATCCGCGGACGCGACAACGTCTGGAGGCAGCGGGCGCCCAGGTTCACGAGCTCGTCGGAGGAGAAATCTGCGCCAAAGGTGCGGGCGGGCCGACCTGTCTGACCCGCCCAGTTGTTCGTCGCCTGCAGGACTGATCGGCCCTCGCCTTGTGCGCGGTCGACATTAGGTTGCGGGTCAGTCGCCGCAGAATGTAAACGGTCCTAGAAACGGCATAGGAAGTTCCTTCACGGCGTCAACCGTCGTGGAGACGTCAAGAACGTTCGTCTTGCCGTCGGGTAGCTGGTCGCACCTTGTTGCCTGCAGGGACTGCTTAACGGCATCGACGGCGTAGACCACATCGAGGATGTTGACCTTGCCATTGCAGTCCACGTCACCTCGCTCGCATGTTGCCACATTAACACTCGTCCCGCGACCATACGGATAGTCGCACAGGATTGCGCGGACTTCATACTCGGATCCCGGCAGTATCTCCGGGCCGTGAACGTTGAGCTGGTCGGAATTGAAGGTTCGACAAACCGGTTCATCCTGTAGACTGGCTCGGCCCTTCGCGTCTACCGAGCCGATCCACCACCCGCTGGCATTGGCGACAGGGTGCGAGGAGTTCCTCAGACTGACGTGCAGAGCCATTGTGGCATCCGTGTCCGGAGCGATCGAAACGTACCTACTACTCCCCGAATCACTGGTATGAATGAGGCTCTCGTCGTTGCACTCCGGAGTCGCCATGTCGAAGAACAGATCGAAGTTGTTCTCGTCGTCCGACATCCACTCATCGAGCAGGGGCGAATACGTAGAAATCGAGATGCGGTTTTCCGAGGGGATGAAGCTCAGGATGCGCAGCCATCCGTCTCCAAGGTTGTAGTAGCTGCTTTGATAGTTGGCCAGGAGTTGGTGGACAGTGTTGCCGTAGTCGCCGATCGTGGAAAGTCGACCCGTCCCCAACCCCTCGCCGTACGCGTGAACGTGACCGCTTAGGACGAGGAAGACGTTTGGATGACGGCGGACCAACTCCGACCACATGTCCTCACCGTCGTTGGCGCCGAGCTGTTCGATGCCGTAGTCGTGGGGATTTAGGGCATCGCCGGGGCCAACCCGGGTATCATCGAAATACGTGTAACAGTGGGTCAGGATGATCGCCCGCCTGTGGAAGTTGTTCGAGAGGACCCGGCCGGCCCACTCGAGAGCGCGGTCGTCCGCACCGAACTCGAGCGAGATGATCAGGAACCGTAGGTCACCAACATCGAAGAGCGTGTAGTAGTTTCCGTTTCCCGCTTGCTCCATTCGGCTGCCGTACCAAGGCTCGCACTCGAAACGACTGGGCGGGAAATAGACGTCGTATAGATCCTTGTTACGGCTCGGAACACTGCGGCGGACGTCACCCATGTCGTGGTTGCCGACGGCGAGTACGTAGGGGACAATCCCGTCCAACACTCCCATGGCCTCGGACGCGTGACTCCACTCGCGATCGGACACGGGTGTATTGACGATGTCGCCTTCGTGGAGAACGAACCGAATATCGAGGGCGTCCCTGAACTCCCTGATCCAGGTCGTCTGGACGGTGAAGGCATCGACCTCGTCATGGTAATACTGCGTATCCGGGAGGACCACGATCGAGAAGTCCGGTGTGGCGTCGGTGGAGGATACGACCGCGCCGGTGCCCGCCTCTGATGGTGCGGCAGCGAACATCCCGAAGCTTGAGAGCACAATGAAAACGGCCACAAGTGTGGGTTTGTACGCAGTCGGCATCTGAGTCCTCCTATGAATCCGGAACCGTATGTAGTCAGCCGTCGGAATCGTCTGTGGTATCGTGTGAGCGTGCCCGACTTTCCGCTTGCCAAGCGAGAGCAGGCGAGCACATCGTGCCGTGATCAGTGACCGGCGGAGTGGTTCTGCAAAGACAGGTGTATGCCACCGTGGGACTGCGGGCGAAGGAGTGCTGCCTGGCGATCGCCGCCGTGGCAACGGCGCAGCGCAACCTACGACGTCGCGCACTTGTCGCTTGCCGGCCGGACTCTCTTCCGTCTCTTGCTGAAGCAGAGCGGACGCTTCCTTTCCCCATCGCTAAGCGAGTTCAGTTAAGTATCCGTACCGTATGAACCGTCTCTTGGACGCCAGGGAGTCGAGGCCATGGTCGCACCCTCCGACTCCAGCCGGGGAGGCAGGTAATGCGAGGCCGCGCTCACACGGGGTAGAGCCGCCATGCACCGCCGCACACGGCAAAGGGCGGCTCGGTCACAGATCAATTATCAATTCTTCGTGACGCTTGTGTCGCGAGGCTAGCATATGTCCTTGACTTGTCAAGCGCCTGATGTGAGTTGATGTGAGTTGATGTGAGGGTTTGTCGTTTAGTTTGTGACCTAGATGTGAAGTGTCGAGCGAAGATATAGAGGCGCTGCCTTTGTGAAGTTAAAGAACGCCGAGAGCTTCGGCGGTATCGACGGCGATCGGGGTGGTGACGCTGTTGGGGGGGCAGCGTGATCCAAAAGCCCCGGCGACCCCGGCGGGGTCCGCGCCCCCAGGTCGAGCGCTTCGGGAGTGTGGCGCAGGACTCGACGAACGCCATCGGCACGCGGCAATCTGACACGTGGACCGGTGCGAGCGGCACACCGGAATCCGGCAGACGAGCTCCCGGCGCTGTCCCCAATCGGGGCATCCCGTGGTCGGCGGGCGTCGGTCGGCTCCTTGACACTTCCGGGACGATTCGCGACAATGCCGCCCGTAGCGGGAGCCGACCCCGGGTGGACCGGAGGCGACGGCCGCCGGGTCCCCGCGCATTCCGGAAGGACACAAGCTCGCCACGGTCGCTGTCCCAACAGAATCGCTGCGAGACCCGATGGTGCACGCGGAGTCTCCAGGTTGGTTTAACGCTCCGATACGATTCAAGACGTAAGGGAGGCTGAAACAAGATGGCCAAAGGGCAAAAAATAGGGTTGAACTCGACTGCGCTTGGAATGGTGGCCTTCGCCGCACTCTGGTTGGCGTCGTCAGTCTTCCTGATCTTCCTCTACACAGGGCTGGAGGATCTCAAGAACGAGAATGATCGGCTCACGGCCGAGAACGCCCGGCTCATCAGCTCTAACGAACAGCGCTCGATCGAATTGGTGAAGAGCGCGCGCGAGGGAGGTCCGACCGTCGTTGGGCTGCTCGAGGCCGCCCGGGGTCAAACCGCAGAGCTGGCGACGGGTGACGCGGCCGACAGCCCGGCGACTGTCCAAACGAAAAGAGACCAGCTGTTGCGGACCATCCGCACCGAGGGAGTGGTTGCCGAAGCCGAGTCCTTCGAGGGTTTGTCCTTGCACGAGGCGTTCGCCCGCCTTTATTCGGCGCATAAGGCCGTGAGCGACCTGAGTCGCGCTGCAGAGGAACGGGCGTCCCAACTCGAGGGTGAGCGGGCGAGGCTCGTCGAGGCGGATGCTGAACGGAAGAACGACTTCGACCAACGGGCCGAGGAGGCTGCCCAGCGTCTTGGGCAGTGCGAGGCGGATCGAGCCGCCTACCGCACGGAGCGGAACCAGGCTATCGAGGGACTCGAAAGGGACTTTGAAGACAGTCGGAATCGATGCACCGACGAACTTACCAATGAACGGAAAACGCGCCAGGCGGCTGAGAAGCGCCTGGTGGAACTTCAGAAACGATTCACCGCGCAACAAGAGCGGTTAGGCGGTCTGCTGATAGGACCGGAGACCTTGGCGACGGCCCGGCAGCCGGACGGCAAGGTTCTAACAGCCATTCCGGGGGACCCTATCGTCTACATCGACCTCGGCGAGAAAGACACACTTACGCTCGGGTTGGAGTTTACCGTGTACTCCGCGAAGACGGGCATCCCGCCCGACGGGAGGGGCAAGGCGCGGATCGAGGTGGTGTCGATCTCACCCGAGGCGGCTGAGTGCAGGATCATGCACGCCGGTCCGGGGCAGGTCATACTTGAAGGGGACCTGATTGCCAATCCTGTGTACGACCGGGACGCTCCGGCAACATTCGTTGTTGTCGGCAACTTTGACTTGGATCGCGATGGTGTAGTCGATCGCGATGGAGCCGAGACTCTAAAGTCGCTAATTCGCGACTGGGGTGGGCGGGTCTCTTCCGAAGTCACGCCGCTTACGGACTTTGTCGTGCTTGGAGTACCACCTCGTCGACCGCGCGGCACAGGGGACTCGGGCGCTTCGACGAACAGAAAGGACGCATGGACGCACTACCACGAGATCGCCGACCTCGCCAAAAGTATGTCCGTGCCGATCTTGACCCAGAGCGTTTTCTTGAACTTCCTGGGCTACGCGAGTCGTTAGGGGCACGCTGTGCAACGGCGCCCCGCGCCGACTTTGCGGACACAACCCTTTATCTCACAGGCACTTCCGATTTGACGGTCCGAGAATCGTGGGGTATACTCTTAATGCTGGGAGTAGTGCCATCCTGAACCTCTTACTGTAATTTCCGCGGCGTCGGTGTCTGCCCATTTGACGGGCGCGTTGGGTTGGATTGTGGCCATCGGCTCGGGGTTGCCACTTCACGATAGTGCGTGGGGCTTGCTTGCAGGACTTCGAACTCAAAAAACGACAGATTCTCGACCGCGTTGACCTCCAAGATGTCGTTGCGGAGCATGTCACGTTGAAGCGATCGGGCAGGCGATTAGTGGGGCTTTGCCCGTTTCACGCCGAGAAGACGCCCTCCTTTACGGTGTCACCGGAGCAGGGGCTTTTTAAGTGTTTCGGTTGTGGGAAGGGGGGAGATCTCTTCTCGTTCGTGCAACAGCGAGAGAACGTCACGTTCATCGAGGCGATGGGGATACTCGCGGATCGCGCCGGCGTAGAGCTCGGGACGGTGCGCTCGGAATCGGCGGGCGCTCCGCAGGGGCCGTCACGGACTGATCTGGCACGCGTGAATTCATGGGCGCTGGGCTTCTTCCGTTCAAAGCTGCTGAACAAAGCCCAGGGACGTGGGGCCCGCGAGTACTTGCACGGCCGCGGCTTCTTGGAGGCAACAGGCGAACAGTTCAGCATCGGTCTTGCGATCGACGGCGGTCCGCCTTTGCGGGAGACGGCGGCACGCGCGGGATTCGCGGAGGGCGTTCTTGTCGCGGCCGATCTGGTTCGTAAGAGCGATGACGGACGGCTGTACGACACTTTCCGAAACCGGCTAATGTTTCCGATCCGCGATGTGACCAAGCGGGTGATCGGGTTCGGCGGCCGAACGATGGTGGATGACAAGGCGAAGTACCTCAACACCCGACAGACGCCATTGTTCGATAAAGGACGAAACCTCTACGGCCTCGACCTGGCCAGGGATGCGATCGTCGCACGGCGTCGAGCCGTGTTGGTTGAAGGGTATACGGATTGCCTGGCATGCCACCAAGCGGACGTAAGCGAGGCGGTGGCGACGCTCGGTACCGCCCTTACGGACTCGCAGGTGGATCTCCTCAGGCGGTACTGCGACGAGATCATCCTTCTCTTCGACTCCGACGACGCCGGCGAGGCTGCCGCGGATCGTGCCATTCACGTGGCTTTGCCACGCTGTGTCAAGGTCCGCCTGGCGCGAATACCGGAGGGAAAGGACCCGTGCGACTTCCTTCTTATCGGGGACGCGGATGCGTTTTCGGACTTGTTGAACCGCGCGATCGACGCGCTAGAATTCAAATGGTCGCAGACGCAACGGCGCTTCCGGGCAGACGAATCCGACGCGAAGCGGCGTGAGGCGGTTCTGGATTTTTTGCGCGTCGTGGGGGAGGCTTCCAGAACGCGGGCGGTCGACGCCATCCAGCGGGGACTGCTCGTGAATCAGGTCGCACATCTGCTGCGAATGGATCGCGACGACGTAAACCGGCTGTTGGCCAGATCGCAAACGGTACGGGCGCCACGAGCCAAAGAGGCGTCGAGCCCGGCAACCGTGGAGCGACCGGCCCCGCGTGACTCCGCGCAGGCGGCGTGGACACACTTGCTGGAGGTCCTGCTGAACGAACCGGCGCTGCTCTCGCTGGCGGGAGGCGTGGTGGACCCTGGCGCCATCGCTGACGAGCAAGATCGGCGCATTGCCGAAGTGGTTATCGAGGCGGCCCGCAGGCCGGAGGAGTTTCGCCTCGGCGACATTCTCGCGAGGTGTCATAATGCGGGCGATGCCGAGCGCGTGGCGGAACTCGCCCGGCGAGGTGCGGAACGAGCCAATTACGAGGCGACATTCCGCGTGGCGCTGCATAGACTCGACCGAGCGGCGCGCAGGGACGCGGTCGAGGGGAGTAGGGCTAGGCTTCTGGGCCGTGATTCGGTTCGGGCCCTCGGCGAGGACCCGAGTGAGGACGAGGAGGCGGTCAGCATCGGTGTGAGAGCGCACGGACATTACGTCCCGCGCCGGCTGATTCGAGGGGTGATCGACTCGGAGAGGGAGCCCTCGGGCGAAGACGTTATCGCTAGTGAAAGCACAGCGGAGTCACCATGAGTGAAGTGACCGAACAAATTGTAGATCCGATTAAGTTTGCCGTGGACGAGCTGCTGGAGCGCGGGCGCGAGCGCGGATACGTCACCTGGGAGGAGATGAACGAGGTCCTTCCCGACGACGCGATCGACCCATCGCAACTCGAGATGATCATGATGCAGCTCGAGGAGGCGAAGGTCGAGACGCTCGACGAGGCCGATGCCGCTCGCTACGAGCACAAGCGCAAGAAATCGCGCCGAAAGAAGGGGAGGGGCGGCACCGGTCGTTCGTCCGACGGCGACGAAGATGGTGCCGTCGAGGCGGAGGTAACCAAGCTGGTCGATGATGTCACGGTCAAGCGGATCGACGATCCGGTGCGAATGTACCTGTCCCAAATGGGCGAAATTCCTCTGCTAACAAGGGCTGAGGAAATCCGACTGGCCAAGAAGATCGAACTCACGCGCATGGCGTTCAGGCAAAAACTGTTGGAGAGCGACTACTGCGCCGGTTTGGCGGTGGAGATCCTACAGAACGTGAGCGACGGCGCTCTTCCGTTCGACCGCACCATGAAGATCTCGACATCAGAGCACGCCGCAAAAGCGAAAATCAGTGCTCGTATCCCCGTCAATCTCCAAACCGCGCGGGCGCTTCTGGCCCGAAATGATGAGGCGTGGCAGCAGCGCTCGGCGACGCGGGTGGCGGCCGCCACTAGACACCGCCTAGGCCGGGAGATGCGCGAACGGCGAAGGAAGGTATCGAAGCTCCTGGAAGAACTCTCCCTGCGCACGGGTCGGATATCGCCGCTTATGAAGAAGGTGCGCGGTCTCTACCGCAAGATGTGCGAACTCGAGCGCCGCCTTGCCGCACAGCAGAAGCGCCGAACTTACTGTGAAGATGACCTGTTTGCCATGGAGGAGGAACTGACCGGTATCGAGTCGTTGTGTCTCGAGGGATCGGAGGAACTGGGCCAGCGCCTCACCGCGATCCATCGCGTGTTCGGCGAATACGAGGATGCCAAGCGAAAACTCTCCGGAGGTAACCTGCGGCTCGTGGTCAGCATCGCCAAGAAGTATCGCAACCGGGGCCTGAGCTTCCTGGACATCATCCAGGAGGGCAACAC
>CBDUZY010000050.1:0-10591 GCA_965371825.1 uncultured bacterium | reverse complement strand
GGACGAAATCAAGCGCGCCTACCGAAAGCTGGCCAAGCAGTATCACCCGGATCGCAACCCGGATGATGCCTCGGCTGAGGCCAAGTTCAAGGAGGTTCAAGAGGCTTACTCCACGCTGGTCGATCCCGAGAAGAGAGCCCAGTACGATCAATTCGGCGCCGCGGGCGTGGGCAACTGGCAGACGACGCCGCAAGGCCAGCGGGTCTACCAGTGGGGCGGGGGGACGACAGTCGGCGCGGAGGATCTCGAGGATCTGTTCTCGGCGTTCGGTGGCGGCGGAGGGCACGCCGGCGCGGGTGGGCACGCCAGCGTGTTCGACCAGTTTTTCGGTGGTGCCGGGCGACGCCGGCGCCAAGCACCTCGGCCGGGGCGGGGGCGGGACGAAGAACGACCGATCACGCTCTCGTTCGAGCAGGCGATCCACGGTGCCACCCTGAGCCTGCAACTGGAGTCGGGTAGCAACGGTCAGACCCAGAGGCTCGAGGTCAAGATCCCGCCCGGTGTCGACGAGGGACGGAGAATCCGGGTGAAGGGACGCGTTCCCGGAACTTACGGTGGACCGCCTGGCGATCTGATTCTCCGTTGCACGATCCAACCCCATCCGCACTTCACTCGCCGCGGCGCGGATATCTACGTCGACGTCCCCCTATCTGTTACCGAAGCGGCGCTGGGTGCGAAGATCGAGGTGCCCGCAATCGACGGTCGCGCGATTGTGACGATTCCGCCGGGTACGCCGGGCGGTACCAAGCTGCGCCTCTCCGGTCGGGGTGTGAAGAAGATGGATGGTGACGGGCGCGGCGATCAGTACGTTGTCATCCGCATCGTACCTCCGAAAGAGCTGACCGACGAGCAGCGGCGTTTGTTTGAGTCGCTGCGAGAAGCGGATTCCTCCGATCCGCGGGAGCGTTGTGAGTGGAACGCCGGAGCCTCAGCATGATCTTTGGAGCACAGGGCTCTCAGCAATTCCGAACTCGAATGGGCTGGATGGTACTTGCCTGTGGTGTCGGTCTTGTGCTCTGGGCGTGGGGATGGTGGATTTACCGCGCGTCGCGCCCGGACGATGCGGACGGCACGGTTCCCGAACTCCAGCAGGAGACCCCGGTGGGCCGGTTGGACGAAGGGTCGAGCGCGGACGACGATGCGCGGCTGGCGGCGGCCGCCGATTCAGCCGAAGGCAGGCAATGGATCTAAGCGGATCCGCGGTTCTGGTTACCGGTGGCGCGAAACGCGTCGGTCGGGCGATCGTGATCGAGCTGGCCCAGGCTGGCTGCAATGTGGCGATCCACTATCACCGATCCCGGTCGGAGGCGGAGGACGCGGCTGCGGCGGTTTCTGCGATGGGGAGGCGGGTCGTCACGGTCGAGGGGGATTTGCGGGACTCGAACAGCTGGGGTCGGATAGTCGAGGAAGCGGTCGGGGCCCTCGGCGGGCTCGACATCCTTGTCAACAACGCCTCGGTGTTCCTCGCCGGCCAAACCGACGTCGATGAGCCAGGTGATCGAGGCGATCAGGGGCGGTTCGACCACGCGTTTTGGGAGTCGATGCTGCGGGTGAATCTCGTCGCCCCCGCCGCCCTGTGCCATTATGCCGGAAGGTATCTCGCAGCCCGGGGGCGTGGATGCGTGGTGAACCTCTGTGATATCGCGGCCGATCGTCCATGGCCCGATCACTTGGCGTATTCGGCATCGAAGGCGGCGCTCACCGCACTCACGAAGGGGCTCGCCAGGGCCCTTGCTCCGGCGATCCGAGTGAACGGGGTCGCGCCCGGCATCGCCGTTTTCCCCGACGAGTATTCACCCGAACTTCGGCGCTGTCTGACGAACCGTGTGCCCCTTGAACGGGCGGGAACGCCGGAGGAGGTAGCCGGTCTCGTCCGTTTTCTGGTCGAATCGGGGGAGTATGTCACGGGTCAAGTCATCCCCATTGACGGCGGACGGAGCATTGCTTGATCTTCGACGGAGCGTGCCCGCAGGGATCGGGAGCCGTCTGAGGCCGGGTTGAAGCGACCGTCAGGATTCGTACAATACGGCGACCTCGGCATGTCCGGGAAGGCTTCTTCGCGGCGGGTTGCCGAGAGGGCGGCCGTGGTAGCCTGGCTTGCCGTGGCCGCAGCCGGGAACAGGGAGGTTATCCCCATCCCAGGAGTCGAACATCAACCCACCCAGCAGGAAACACCTGCATTGTCGGATAGTCCAACTACATCACCGAATGGCGCCGGTCGGTACTCGGAGAACGGGTCGGCTGCGATCGACAAGTACTTCCGGGCGATGTGCAAGCACTCGGCTTCACATCTTCACTTCAAGGCCGACGCCGCGCCGAAGTTCCGCCTGAGAGGTGAAATCCGAAGTGTCGACGCCGATCCGCTCAGGAACGAGCAGATCGAGTCCATGATTTTCGAGATCATGGACGAGTCGCAGATCGCCCGCTACCGAGAGCAGGGCGCGCTGGACTTCGCCTACCAGGTCGGAGGCGCCGGCCGTTTCCGCATCAACCTGTTCCGCCAGCGGGGCATGACCTCGATCGCCGCCCGGCGAGTTCCGACGGAAATCAAGAGCTTCGCCCAGCTCAACCTGCCGGAGTCGCTTGCCGAGTTGGCCAAGCTCAATCAGGGGTTGCTCCTAGTCACGGGACCCGCCGGCAGCGGCAAGAGTACGGCGATCGCCGCCCTCCTCGAGGAGGTGAACCAGACTCGGGCGTGCCACATTATGACGCTCGAAGACCCGATTGAATTCGTCTATGAGGATAAGCTCGCGTTCGTCAGCCAGCGGGAGATCGGTCTGGACGTGTCCAGCTACCCTGAGGCCCTCAAGTGCATGCTTCGGGAGGACCCGGACGTGGTTCTGATCGGTGAGCTGGATGATCAGGAGACACTCAGCGCCGCTCTCGGGGTGGCGGAAACCGGACACTTGGTCCTGGGAACCGTTCGTTCGTCAAGCGCGGTGGGGACGATCGCGCGGATTCTCGAGATGTACCCCGAGAACACCCGGGCGTTGATTCGAGGCTCGCTTGCGCTTAACCTCGCGGCAATCGTTTGTTTGAGGCTGCTGCCTGGCCTGCAGCCTGACGTTCCACGCGTACCGGCGTATGAGATAATGACCTGCAACAGCACTTTACGAAAGATGATCGCCGACGGTCGCGAGGGTGAGATTACGACTGTCATTCGGAACTCGGCTCAAGAGGGGATGATCGACTTCACGGAGTCAATTCGTCAACTGGTGGATAAGGAGTGGATCAGCGCGAAGACCGCTTACGTGGTCGCTCCGAATCCCAACGAGTTGAAGATGCGGCTCAAGGGAATTTCAGTCAGTGGTGGGGGCATCATCGGCTGATGTGTAAACCGTGGTTTTGCCGCCGCCGTCCCGGCCGGGCCGGCGCGGCGACCTGATGGATTCGAGTATGACGGACTCACTGTTAGCGCAGGCACTCGGACCTTTCGTGTACGTCAACGGGATCAAGATCGGCGTGGCCGTTCTGTTGCTGTTTGTGTGGGCGGCGGGTGTGCAGTGGGTGGATCGTGACGCGGTCAAGGTCAAGACCAACCGCGAGAACTGGAACATGATCGTGCTGGCCGGAGGAGTGGTCGCGTTCCTCGTTCTCTTTCTGGTGCCGTGGAAGGGTGGTTTTTTTGCCCTGGGGGTGACCTTCTGGGTGTTCATCGGCGGCGGCGCGATGGTCGCGTACATGATTCACCGCAACAGCCGGGTAAGACCTGTCGAGAGGATGCTGACAGTCGGACACGTCAAGCGATTGGTATCGCGTGGGGGAGGCCGAAAGAAGGCGGTGGTCAGCAAGGGGCTTCGGGTACGGTTATCCGATCATCTCGGAAAGAACATAGAAGTCCCGACCGATTCTGACGAGGTTGAGGATTTCGACGCCGTTCAGGACTTCCTTTTCGACGTCCTGTGGCGGCGGGCGTCGGATGTCGAGATGGTCGCGGGCAAGGAGAAGTATCGCCTGGTCTATCGCATCGACGGGGTGGGGTCGGAGTCGAAAGACGGGGTCCCCCCGGAGGCCGGGGAGCGCGTTTTTCGCTACCTCAAGAAGCTCGGCGGGCTCAATGTGGAGGAGATTCGCAGGCCGCAAACCGGGCGGATTCAGTGCGGCCTCCTATCCGAGGCGAGCAACACGGGGGAAACGAAGGTCCGAACATCCGGGACGATGGCCGGCGAAAGGCTGAGCCTGCAGATGCACTCCGAGGTCGCGCTTATGCGCATTACGGACCTGGGCTTGCCGCCTCAGCGGTTGGAGAGCCTCAAACGGTTCCTGGCCAAGTCCAGCGGTTTGCTCATCGTGAGCGCTCCGCCTCAGCACGGTATGACGAGCACCCAGTACGCGATCGTCCGCAGCCACGACGCGTACATCAACAACATTCACTCGCTCGAGCGCCGCAAGTTGCTCGATCTCGACAACATTACCCAGCAGGTCTTCGAAGGGAGCAACACCGATCTGGATTACGCCCGGATGCTCCAGACGGTGTTACGCCGTGAGCCGGATATCATTCTGGTGGGAGATTGTGACGACCGTGAGACCGCCCTCGTCGCGGCGCGGGCGGCGGCGGAAGATCGCAAGATCTATCTCGGTTTTCAGGCCAAAGACTGTTTTGACGCCCTGGCCAAGTATCTCGAGCTGGTGGGTTCGAACGAGCTCGGCGCCAAGGCCGTGATCGGCGTGATGAACCAGAGGCTCGTCCGGATACTGTGCAAGGAGTGCCGAGAGGCCTTCAAGCCGGACGCCGCGACGCTGAAAAAACTTAACCTGCCTGCCGACAAGATCGAGAACTTCTATCGCCCGCCTTCGGAGAAGAAGACCGATCGCAAGGGCAATCCCATTCTGTGCAACAACTGTAGGGGCACGGGATACCTGGGGAGGAGCGCGGTGTTCGAGATTCTCGTGGTGGATAAGGCGGTGAGCGCCCTGATCAAGGAAGGGGCCCCGAGCAACCGGATCAAGGCGCAGTGCCGCAAGAACAAGATGTATTACCTTCAGGAGGAGGCCCTGCTGAAGGTCATCGACGGGACCACGAGCATGAACGAGATCCTCCGCTGCATCGGCGGTGGGGGGAAATAGGAGCGGGCGCGTTTCCGCGTGTGCGGCGCCCCGGCGTTCGTATGAATCCGCTCAGGCCGCCCGGCTGGGATGAGTATCGCCGGCGGCGACTCTTTTGGAAGGTTGGAGTCAGACGATGTGGTTGTCACTCATCTTTGTGATACTCCTTTTTGCCGTCGCCCTCCGCCAGGCAACGTGCGGTCTGTTCAGTGCCATGATCATGACCGTGCTTACGCTCTGCTGTGCGACGCTCGCCATCGGGATGCATGAGTGGGTGGCGGTAACTCTGCTGGCCCCCTACTGGAGACCGGACTATTCCTACGCAATAGCCCTGGGGGCGGTCTTCGGCGTCCCCCTGATCGTCATGCGCGTGGTTATCGACAAGTTCGTAACGCGTTCGTGCCTGCTGCCCGCACTGGTGGATCGCGTCGGCGCCGGCGTTTTTGGGCTGATCACGGCGATGACCATGGTGGGCGTTGCCGCCCTCTGCGTCCAGCTGATTCCGTTCGGGCCGTCCATCATCGGGTTCACACGGGTGCCGATCCAAGCGGAAGGGGGACAGGCCGTCTCGACTGGCGAATCGGAGGAAGGCGACAGCCTCTGGCTGGGTCCCGACCGTTTTGCCGTTGGAGTAGCCTCCCTGCTGTCAATCGGTGTCTTCAGTGGCGACCGAGCTTTCGGTCAGGACAATCCCGACTTTGTGCAGGCCTGTGCGTGGAACGGAGCCGTGCTGTCCGAGGTGTCGCGTTTGACCAAGCCAGGTTCCTTCTCAATCGCCAGGACAACACAACCGCAGTTCATCTACAAGATGACACGGGGCAATGCGAGGGAGGGAACGCCGGATACTTTCGAGCCGATTGAGCCCGACGCCGGCGAAGAGTTTCGGATGATAGGGGTCCAGCTTCACGATGCGGCGCGAGATTCTAACCGGTCTCACAAGTTTACACTCCGCCAGTTTCGTCTTGTAGGGCGGGCTGCCGGTAGTGAACTGCCCGAGCAACACCATCCGATCGCTCTTCAGCAGGAAGACACCACGCAAGTGGAGAATCGCCACATCAAGTGCGTGACCAGCGGTGGTCGGTGTCGACCCCTGGTCGACGAGTTGTTCATGCCCAGGGACAGCAGCGCGCTGGTAGAGGTCGTGTTCTCTCTTCCGAAGGGTTTCGAGCCCTCATTCCTGGAGTACAAGCACGGTATGCGGGCGTCGGTGACATTCGAGGCAGCGGAACCGGTGCGGCCAGCAGGGACTCCGGCGGGTGGGACTCCCGGTGGAGCAACGAGTGGGGCGACCGGTGAGACTTCCGGCGGGGCGTCGGCCCCGGCGCAGCCGGACGCAACACCAACAACGCCCGCCGCAGTACCGCCGGCGCCGGACGCAACAACGACAGGGCCCGGCACAACACGGCCGACGTCCGATGGAACCGCAGAAACAACCGGTGGGGCAGCGGACGAAGCACGTAGTCAACCCGCCGACGCGCAGCCCGCTGCTCCGACTACGACGCAAGCAAGTGCGCCGCCGGAATCAGAGCCGCCAGGCGATTCCGGTTCAACGCGTCGGCAGCGCGGGTCGCGTCGTCGAGGAAATGTGCGCCGGGCCACGGCGGAGGGCACCCAGTCTTTCTTCGGTGATCAGATGCCGATGGAGCTACGTTCCTATCGGCAACTCCGGAATGTCGACATCGCCCGCGGCGTTCTTCGGGACGGTCACCTGGCGGGCGAAGTGGACGCCCAGGCGGGCGGGACCGACCCGGCGGTTACGAGATTCAATGTGCCCGAGGACAAGCGCCTGCTGCACCTGAGCACGGAGTTCTTGCACGCTCGCAGCGGTGTCGGGCGGGTGCTGAGCCAGGCGATCGGTACGGTGCAGAACTACTTCGTCACGGATGAGAGGGGTCGCCGGTATAAGATCGTCGGCAAGTACGCTATCGCCGACGTTAACGGCCGGCGGATGATCGAGATCCAGTACTATAGCACGCTGATCGGCTCGATGGGCGGCCTCGGGAAGTTCGACCGGATCAAGGACGAGGACTTCAAGAATGACTACCAGCTCGTCTTGCTGTTCCACGTCGATCCAGGTGCCAGAATCAAGGCGTTCAGCACCGGCGGCGACGCGACGCGGGCCGATGACCTGTCGACACAAAACCTGGTTGCTCCACAGTGACCCCTCCCGGACGGCGGTTTGACTCGGTACGGCGGCCCCGCTGGGGGCGCGTCGCACAAACCGCTCCGTCTCGGTAGAATTCCGACCGCAATGTCGTTTCGCGTTATCCATATTGTTGAGACTCTACGGCCCGATGCGGGATCGGTCGCGATATCGGTGCAAGGACTGATCCCCGCGCTGAGAGAACGAGGGATTGAGTCGGAGGTGACAGCCTCGCCTCCGCAAGGGCGGTTTGAGGTGCTGCACGTTCACGGTTGGGGCTACGGGGCGGCGCGACTCGCCGCGAAAGCCGCGAGGCAAGGACGCAGGCCCTATGTACTCTCGCCGCACGGCGTGCTCGCGGGAGGTGGGCGAGGAGGGGCGAACTGGGCGAAGCGGCTTCGCGTCGCCTGGAGCGAGCGCGGCCTGGTTCGAAACGCAGCGGCTGTGACCGCGATGAACGAGTATGAGCTGACTCTGTTGCACGAAACCGGAATACGCAATCGTCTCGAGGTTCTGCCCTACGGTCTTCGCTGCGACGACTACGACGGGTCGACGGGTGCCGTCGTTTCGTTGACGCCGCCCGAGGGGAGCTGCGTGCTGATGCTCGGCCCGATCGAGCCGACCAGCGGATGCGTTGCCCTCTTGAAGGCCTTTGCCGAACTCGGACCGGATGCGAGCGGCTGGTCGGTGGTGTTCGCCGGCCGCGAGACGGGGGATTGGCGCAAGATGCTGGAGGCGGCTGTCCGCCGGAAGGGTGGCGAAGGTCGTGTGACGTTCGCATCGGCGCCGGATTTCGAGACGCAGCGGGCGTGGCTGGGTCATGCTGCGGTCCTGGCTGCGCCGAGCTTGCAGGTGCGGTTCGAAGTTTCGATCCTACAAGCGGTTGCCGCGGGCGTGCCCGTGGTGGCATCGACGTGTGCGACACCGGCCGATATGGCGTCAGGCGTTCGAGTCTGCGCTCCTGATCGTGAAGGGCTGCGCGAGGCGTTGCGGTCGGTCTTCACACTCTCTTCCAAGGAGCGGGCGGAGTCGGCGGGGCAGGCTCGGGCGCTCGGGCGCGGTGTTTTCGATTGGTCGGTGCTGGTCGACCGTTACGTGAAGCTATACGAGGACTTGGTTTAACAGTCCCATGAAAGGACGCAGCACGGGTACGGAGCCCGTGGTCAGACGATCGCGCCGATGAATCCAAAACAGCTATCCGCCGACGAACGAAACCGGGCTCCCGAGAGCGGTTTCAAGGCTCGCGAGTTCTGGCGTGTCGTCGGTCTGACGCGACCGTACCGTCGGACGCTCGTGCTGGGTCTGGTGATCACCGTCGGTTTCGCAGGTTTGCATACGATTAGCATCGGCGCGGCTTTCCCGGTCTTCCAGGTGCTGCTCGAGGATGAAGGTCTGCACGGGTGTGTGGATCGGACGATCGCCGCACATCGCCTCGGCGGTGTATTCGGGCCGCCGACAGATGCCGACTCCGTTCGAGCGGTGAAGGTCGCCAGTGACGGAGAGCTTGCCCGTGCCGGCATCAGGCCGGGCGAAGATCTGTACGATGCAAGTTCGCGCCCGATCAAGACGTTGCTGCGGGAACTGGCCGAGATCGAACCCGGCGAGGAAGCTACCGTCGCGGTGGGGCCGCCCGAGGACCGACGTACTGCCACCGTACGCCCGGAACGTGCCGCCGTGCAGTTTCGGCTGCTGCGATGGGGGGGGTCGTTTCTCCCGCCGGACAGCGAAGACACCAAGCTGCGAACGCTGGCGTACATCCTCGTGGGCCTCGTGCTCATAGTTGTCGTCGCCAACGTGCTCCGCTTCACCGGTGAGGTGCTCATTGCCGGGTCCGTCCTCCGAGCGATGATGGACCTTCGCGACCGGCTCTATGTGCAGACGCTTCACCTGCCGATGGTCTATTACTCGGGAGTCGAAACGTCCGATCTGGTCTCCCGGTTCGTGCAGGACGTGCAGGAAATCCAACGCGGTCTGGTCACCCTGTTCGGCAAGGCGATTCGCGAACCGCTTCGGGCGATGTTCCTGGTCGGTCTCGCCCTCATGCTCGACTGGCGAATCACCCTGACGATGGTCCTCGTCGTGCCGGTCGCCGCGGTGGTGTTCATCGTCGTCGGGCGTAAGGTAAAGAACGCGAACCGAAAGCTGCTCCAGGCGTACGGCAGCATGATCGGGGCCCTGACCACGAGCCTTCAGAACCTCCGCGTAGTCAAGGCTTACACCGCGGAGGATCACGAGCGGGCCCGTCTCGATGTGGTCGACAAACGGGTACTTGGCCAGCAGCTAAAGCTCGCCAAGCTCGATGCGTTCCTGAGCCCGATGATGGAGACGCTCGCCGTCTTTGCGGGAAGTCTGCTTATGATTTGGCTCGCCAGTAAGGTGCTCGATCACACGCTGCCTGTTCCAACATTCGGCACTCTCGGGTTGACACTGTCGATGCTGTTCGACCCGTTGCGGAAGCTCACCGACGTTTATGTGCGCATCCAGCGGTCCACGGCCGGTGCGGAACGGATCTACCAGGTTCTCGACCAGACCGTCGAGAGCGAGCAACCGGCGGACAGCATCGGGCTTGTCCCTCTGCAAAAGAGCATCGAAGTCGTGAACGTTTCGTTCACCTATCCCAACGCGACCTCTCCGGCTCTGGCCGGCGTAAGTCTCACCATCGAGAGAGGCGAGACCGTTGCGATCGTCGGGCCGAACGGTTCCGGCAAGACCACGCTGGTGAGCATGTTGCCGCGCTTGTTCGATCCCGACTCCGGTGAGATTCGCTACGACGGAGTGGACATCCGTCGTGCGCACCTGCGAAGTCTCCGCCGGCAGTTCGGTCTGGTCAGTCAGGAAGCGATCGTGTTCGCGGGTACACCCGTGGACAACATCGCGTATGGCAGGTCGGTGGATAATGCGAAGCAGGTTCAGGGGGCTGCACGAGAGGCCCACGCCGACGAGTTCATTCGCAAAATTCCGGGCGAGTACCACGCCGTTCTCGGCGAGCGAGGCACCACGCTCTCCGGCGGCGAACGACAGCGTTTGGCGATCGCCCGGGCGATATACCGCGACGCTCCGATACTCATCTTCGATGAGGCGACCAGTCAGATCGACACCGAGTCGGAGCTGAAGATCCAGACCGCGGTTCGGGAGTTCGCCAAGCACCGCACAACCATCATAGTCGCCCACCGTCTCAGCACGATTCAGTTTGCAAACAGGATTGTCGTCATGGACGCCGGTCGCGTGATCGACAACGGGTCACACAAGGAACTCTACGATCGGTGCGGCCTCTATCGTGCGCTTTGCGACACGCAGTTCGTGGGCGGTGTTGAAGGAACGTAGTTGTCGGCGTGACCGTGTGCGGGAAGCTCGCCGTGGTTGGGTCTACTTCTTCACCTGAACGTAGCACATCAGCTTGTA
>CBDUZY010000049.1:0-10859 GCA_965371825.1 uncultured bacterium | reverse complement strand
CGAACTCGTTGGGATGTGCGTCACCTCGATTGACCATCAGTTCGGCGGCTGGTCGCCCGACGATCGTCGGAGCAAGGTCAACAACCGGCACGTTGTTAGCCTCGAAGAATCGGGCCAACGTCGAGTGCAGTTTGGCCGTCTGGAACTTCTCTCCGCCCGTGCGGATGAAGGGAAGCAGGGCGACCCGGAAGACGACACCGGTTTTCTCGCAGTGTCTTATGATCGTGCCCAACCGCCTCTGGTGCTCGCGCCAAGTAGTCTGCTCGGCGTAGCCTTCCGCCAACCAGTCGTGGTATCCGCTCACGCTCGCCACGCGCGGCACAATGATCCGACGGTACAGGTAGTCCAGCAGGCACGACGAATCGATGTTGAAGAAACTCGGCTCCGGCGGGCGAGTAGGGTTGAATCCGTCACGTGTCGGCAAGAGCTTTTCGATGTCGTTGGCAACGTAGCAGAGCACGACCTCATCGACTCCGTAGATATCGATCATGTCCTTAATCGGTTGGATTTGGTCGCCGGAATCCCATCCCGCTTTGGCTACGTTCATTACCTCGACCGTTCTCGGTGCTCGTCGGTCGAAGCGGGCCTGGATCAGGTCGGGAAACCGATCTTCCGGTCGCTCGATCCCCCAACCGTATGTGAATGAGTCACCCACGAACGCTATACGGCGGACGCCGGGCGGTTTCTCCCGCGACCACTCTCGATCCCGGCAGCCCAGCGAGTTGAGGTTTGTGTGGAGGGCGAACCACCGCCTGGCGGGCAGCGACACGCCGAACGAATCAGTCTCGACGCAGGCAAACCGGAGGTAACTCTCACCCGCTATCGCGACCGGTCCCAGCAGGCAGGAAAAGACGAGCGCATTGCCGGCGAGGACCCCCGTCCATTTGTGTCGGGCCTTCGGGAAGAAGCGGAAAAAGCACCAGGTGTGTATTAAGAGAGAGAAGTAGAGCACCCACAAGAGGAGGTAGTCCGCCAGATACCCGAACGCACCGCTTGTGAGCATCAGAGGCGTTCCAACGAGAGATCCAGCGCTACGGCTGAGTGAGTAAGCGCCCCCACGGAGATGCGATCCACGCCCGTCTCGGCAACGGGGCGCACGGTCGCCAGATCGATTCCCCCAGACGCCTCCAAGGCGACCTTTCCGCGAAGACCGCGGGCGTCGCGGAGGGCGACCGCCTCCCTCAGCTCATCCAAGGAGAAGTTGTCGAGGAGGATGGCGTCGATTCCCATCACCTTGAGGAGCTGTTCGACCTGGGCCGTTGAATCCGCTTCCACCTCGACGAAAGATGGTTTCGCGTTTCCGGTCGACAATACGTTCAGCATGTCGAAAACGGTCGAGGCGAGTCGGCTCACCTCGACGCCGGCCAGGTGGTTGTCTTTTATCAGCACCGCATCATATAACCCCTGACGATGATTGCTCCCGCCCCCGCATCGAACGGCGTATTTTTCGAGGCGCCGCCAGCCCGGCGTGGTCTTCCGTGTATCCAGGATGGTCGCCTCGGTATCGGCCACGGAGTCCACGAACTTCCGCGTCAACGTCGCGACACCGCATAAACGCTGCAGGAAATTGAGGAGCACGCGCTCGGCTGAGAGAACGGCGCCCAGCGGTCCGCTGATGGTCGCGAGCTGGGCGGGCACGGGGTCGATCCGTCCGCCATCGACGCCCAGCGCGGTCCATTCCATGTCTATCGACGTGTCGTAAGCGCGAAGAATCGGTAGAGCGATCTCCCCGCCGGCGAACACGCCTTCCGTCTTGGCAATCAGGCTGAACGAGCAGCGTTTGTGCGGGGTATCGAGAAGACTCGACGACAGGTCCCCGGGTCCGAGATCCTCACGCCTTGAAAGTGAGATCAACTCGGCGACAAGCTCATCATCCGCAACGCTCATACCGCGGATTGTCGAGCGCGCGTGCGGTTCTGGCAAGTTGGGCGGGCGTTATGGGCCGGCGATGGGGCCGACCCGCGCGTGACGGACGTGACGGAAGGAAGATTCTCTATCCCAGTGCCACGCGATTGAGCGGTTCTCACCTCACGGCGCGGCGGCGCTGGTGGATGTGAGCCCGGAGGGCGGCCCGACGGCGGTCTGTCGCCCGGACTCCTCCCCGAGCGTTCGCCCGGCCGTTCGCCCGCCCGTTGTGTCGAGGTTCAACGCCAGGCGTGTATTGCGCCCGACACTGGCGACAGTACCGTGCGATCAAACGCTCAATGCGATTCAAAACGACCGGATATCCGCAATGCGGACAGTGTGTGTATAGTGGTGTCACCTTCCGTCACCCCCCCGAGTGCCGGCCCCTGCAACCGGCTGACGGTTCCCCGTGCTCCGATGGAATTATTCGTTAGCCGAAAGTACCGCGCACCCCCGCGGCGTCTCGGCTTGCGGCGGGCCTCCTAGTGCCGCCGGAATCTAAAACCCCGACCCGGCAACTGCGGTTTCGTGGCGCTAGACGCACTGCGCGCCTTCGACCGCGTCGCAAACGGATCGTACATTCCGACTATCTCCGAGAGCAGAAGCACCGCGTCCTGCGTCCCGATCGACATGATGTCGCTGGATAGCGGCGCCTCCATGAACTCTTGGTCTTCGATAAACGCGTCGGCCGCCGATCGGTCGTCCATCAAGGAGAGGTCGTCCGACGTGTGGTTCAGGCCGAGCAGATGTCCAGCCTCGTGCGAACCGACGTTCCCGATCGCGATGCCGAGCTCCTCGGCGGTCGGTGTGCCGGTAAAGACCGACGGCGCGAAGGACTCGGTAAAGATAATCGCGTCATCGCAGAAATCCGCGTTGTACAGATCCACGCTCTCGGCGATTCCGAACGCCGTACGGTCAAACCCGCCGAAGTAGACCGTGGAAACCTCGATGTCGTCGGCCAACGGCGGGTCGTCGGTGGTCACGATCGTGACGTTGAAGCGTTCGTAGTTCTGCTCGAACACTTCGCGAATCACCTCCTTGATCGTTGCCGTCGATCCACGGTAGACGTGCGAGATGGCGCCGCCGTCGAACGGCCCGATTGAAATCGTGCCGAGTACGGGTGAGTCCACCACGCCGCCGTCGAAATCGAGCAGCACGATCTGGGGCGCCGGCGCGGGCACGTCGAAGCCTTGGGTAATCTCGACGTCGATCGTGTACGAACCGACGTCGGTGCCCGGCGACGAGAATGCCGACCGCGTCGCCACAAGGTAATAGGGGTCGCTCGCGTGGCGAACGTACCAGGCGATGAACGAATCGAGGAACCGGTCGGCCGATCCTCCGCGGTCGTCGTTGTTCATGGTCAACCGGCCGGCGTCGTCGAACACCGCCACGGAGATGTCGAGGGCCGACCCGACCGTCGCGGTATCGATGACCACCCGATCACCCGCTTCAAGAGCTCCGAGGTTGAACACATCGAGGTCGCCGGCCGCCTCCACGGTTCCCTGCAGTTTTGCCACGCCTCTGTTGTCGAAGACCGCCGCGATCGCCACGGTGAACGCGTCGTTAGGTTCACCGGAGGTCTTACCCAGAGGGCTGGTCACCGAACCGTCGCGGTTGCCGTCGACGACGACGCCGTTCGTCGTCGTCGGACCGACTTCGAACCCGCAGCCGGGCAACCAACAGGCCGACAGAATCGCGGCCAGCCGCGCCGTGGTAAGGGCCTGCGGGACGCTCCTACGTTGACAGTTAGTCAAACAAGACATCGCTTCGGTCTCTACCCAGTGGAATCGTGGCATGGCCCGCCACAGTCGCGAGACACCGCCTGGAGGGACACTCTCATTAGAATCCTATGAATCTGCGACTCACAATCAACCATGTAGATCAAAACTCCGGGGCTTTTGCCCACCGGTGCAGCGACCCGACGCAGCGGGTCCGTTACCGCGAATCGAGTCCGCACGAACCGAGGAGCAACGCGTCCCGAGCCGGCGGGCCCTTCGTTCCTACCAGCCCGCGCCGGGAAGTTGCCTCTCGGTATGCCGCCTTTCTGAAGACAACGTTCCCGTCGCCGCCGACTCCGTCCAGGAGTATTTGCGTCGAATCCTGATAACCCAGCGGGAATACTGCCCGGTACATTGGCGCTTTCCCGAAGCTCTGGTCAACAAGAAGTTCAGCCAGACTGGCCGTGACGTCCATTAGCTCGGCGGGGTCGGATGTGTGGACGAGGCCTAGAAGATGGCCGATCTCATGGCTCGCGACGTTGGCGATCGCCTGGGCCATTTCTTGGACCGACGGATTAAGCCTCGAGAAGGCCGCGAACGTGTCCGTGAAAACCATCGCCGACTGCCCGTCGGTTGCGTTGTACTCGTCCACGCCCTCAGCCACTCCGAGCAGGACTTCGTCGAACGCCCCGAACCGGACGCGCGACATGAACCCGTCCGGTTGGGCACCCTCTGTCGTCGAGAGGATAGTCACGTCGAAGCCACGGAAGTCCGCGCGGACGAGTTCCACAACAGCTTCCGCGAGGTCATCGGTCATTCCGGCGAATTCCGGCGAGATCTGGGCGGCGTCGAACGCGGGCACATCGATTGCCGCTCGGGATCCCACCTTGACGTCTCGACCACCGCCGAAGTCCAGGAGGATGACGTCCGCGTTCGGGCGTGGAATGGGGGTCGGAAACTCGACAGACGCCCCGAGCAGGTAATCCCCCTCGGACGTAAAGCCCGGAGTCGAGGTGACGGCGACGTAACATGCCTGCGACTCACGACGGATCACGATGTCGACAAACGGTCCGAGGCGCCCCAGGTATACGTTGCGATGGTCGTTGACCAGCAGCGCCGAGCCGGCATCGTCGAATAGGGCGACGGCTCCGTTAAGGGCCTCGGCGGCGGTTACCGACACTATGACCCGGTCACCGGGGATGACGGGCCCGAGATCGAAGACGTCAACGTCGCCGAGCCCATGGATTCCGCCGCTTATGATCTGCGGCTCGACCGAAGCTTGTACGGGTTCGGCCAGCTCCAGCAGGTCGTTGGCGTCGCTTTCGAAGTGTGTCGGCGTCGAGGCGGAGCCGATCACAGTTAGGTCCAGTGTGGAACTCGCTCCGTCCGTGTCCGGTGGACCCGAAAGGGTGCCGCATCCGGCTTGATGCAACAAGAGTAGGACGGTGATCAGGCGCGCGGGCACACCCGGCGCAGAAATTCGGACGTACACAGCTCTTCCCCCCCTCGAACGAAGGGCCACTTCCCCCCCCGCGGATAGGCCGATGTAGTGACATCAACCTTCCCGGGTCGTTTGAACCGCCGGATGCAGTGAAACCGCCCTCCCCGCCGCACTCGCCGCGCCGACGGTTAGGCGACCACATCCGCGATACGCTGTGCTTCGTCCCCCTCTGAAGGTGAATGTACGATACGCGCGAACCCCGCGTGGCGCGGGACGCCGGGAATGTCCGGAGGACACCGGGAGTATCCAGAGGTGCTCAGCGCCGCCGTCGTTTTCGGACGGTTCGCGGTAAACCCGCGCCGGCGTTGCCTGGGACCTGCCCGTGTCCCAGGCGCAGCGATGGACAAGTCTCGGCGGGCGTGCGATACTCACACGTCGTGTACGGCTGGGTGCGGCGGATGAAGGTACGCGGAACGAGGGCGTAGGTGTCTGCCGTGCGCCCGAGCCTGTCGGTCAATCCTGGTACAGAGCCTCGGTAGAATCGTTTTCAAAGGAATCAGCGGGCATCATGAGCATACTTGTCAATCGCGAGACGTTGGTGATCTGTCAGGGCATCACTGGTAAGGCTGGGGCGTTCCACACTTCCGGATGCCTGGAGTACGGGACGAAGATGGTAGGCGGAGTTTCACCCGGAAAGGGCGGCACCCAGTCGGAGCACGGGCTGCCCGTGTTCGACACCTGCCACGATGCGATCGCGGCGACGGGGGCGGACGTTTCCATGATCTTCGTTCCGGCGGCGTTCGCCGCGGACGCCGCGATGGAGGCCGCCGACGCGGGCTGCTCTCTGGTGGTGCTGATAACCGAGGGGATTCCGACGCTCGACATGGTCCGGGCCCGCGAGTACCTCGACCAGAAAGGTACGCTGTTGATCGGTCCCAACTGCCCCGGCATCATCACGCCGGGTGAGTGCAAGATCGGCATCATGCCGGGCTACATCCACAAACCCGTCGAGGACGGCAGCAAGAGCGTCGGCATAATCTCGCGCAGTGGAACGCTCACTTATGAAGCGGTCTGGCAGTGTTCGACGCGCGGCCTCGCCCAGTCCACCTGCATCGGAATCGGCGGCGACCCGGTGAAGGGGCTCAACTTCATCGAGTTGCTGGAGATGTTCGAGAAGGACGAAAAGACCGACGCCATCGTCATGATCGGCGAGATAGGCGGAACGGACGAAGAGGATGCGGCCAAGTTCATCGAGCGCAACGTTACCAAGCCGATCGTCGCGTTCATCGCCGGGCAAACCGCCCCTCCCGGGAAACGCATGGGTCATGCCGGGGCCATCATCAGCGGCGGGGAAGGCACGGCCGCGTCCAAGGTGACTGCCCTGAGGGACGCGGGCGTCGTTGTGGCTGATTCCCCTGCAACGATCGGCGAGGCGATCGCCGGACTTCTGTGACAAAGATGCCGCGAGGCCTGCCTCCAGAGTGTGCGCGGGAGGGCACGCTCTCGCCGAGTCGGGCCGAGGCTCGCTTGCCCGCGACCACGCTTGCCCGGCGCCACTCCCGGCGCCGTGCCGCCAACGGCCGAGGTACGCGGGGCGAACGTCAATGAACGGCCAAACCGGAAACGGCGAAACCGGTCCGGCGAGTGGTGAATCGACCCCTGCCGAACCGGGCGCCGTGCATCCCGTGCCCGCAGGTCCAATCCCGGAGGGATCGATTCCCTTCGCCCGACCCGTGACGGGTGCCTACGTGACCGGTGCATACGCGACGGACCGCCCGTTTGCGCCCGCCCACGATCTGCTGCTCCTCGCTGAAACGCGGAAAGAGGTGTGGCTTGACATTGGTCTGGTGGTTCTTCTTCTCGCGGCGTATGAGTTAGTTGCCGGGTTCGGGCTGATCGCTATTGCCATGGGAGCGTCCGGTACAGCCGACGGGGCTTCCGAAGAAGTGAAAGACGAACTGTTGCGCGCGCTGCTGCTGCCGGGCGTTGCGGTGCGCGGGCTGGGTGCCATAGTGATAGTCGCATTGATCGTGAGGCATCGGGGCCAGACGGCGCGGTCGGTTGGTGCATCGACATCCGGGTGGGCCCTGAACTCATTGATCGGGACCGGCGCGACGGTGGTCGCTTATTTGCTGATGGCCATCGCCGGACTCCTGGTGATGCTGCTCTCGCCCGCTATGTACGAGAGCATGCTGGAGAACGCCGAGCATCTGATGAAGCTGATACCGCAACTTCCGCTCGTCAACTACTTACCCGTCGCCATCATGGTTGCGGTGTACGAAGAACTTCTGTTTCGCGGCTTCCTGATGGGTCGCCTCAGAAGGGCCACGGGATCCTGGACGGTCGCGTTGTTTCTAAGCACTGTTGTATTCACGGCGCTGCACGCCCCGGATCAGACTCCAGGGGCGCTGGTGTTCATCGCGATCCTCTCGCTGGTATTCAGTATCGTGACGATCTGGCGGCGATCGATCGTCCCGGCGGTCGTGGCCCATGCACTGTTCGACTTTTCCCAGTTCTGGCAACTTTCTAATCAGGCGGGGCAGCCATGGACATGACTTCGGATTACACGAGCCCGCCGTCGATTCGCCGTGTCAGACCGGCGGATTACGACGGCATCGTGGCCTTGTGGTCGGCGGCAGGCCTTTTTGTCCGCAAAGACGGGCGGGAGAGTGAGGGAGCCTTCCTTCGGCAAGTCGAGCAGTTTCCCGATCTTTACCTCGCCGCCGTGGACGGCGACAGGATCGTCGGAGTCGTATTCGGCACCCACGACGGGCGGAAGGGTTGGATCAATCGCCTGGCAATGCTGCCGGAGTATCGACGGAGGGGTGTGGCCGCCGCACTTGTGACGGCCTGTGACGCCGCAATCCGCGCCCACGGAATCGAGATAATCGCCGCGCTCATCGAGCCGGAGAACAAGGCCTCGATCGCCCTGTTCGAGGGCGTCGGATACCGCGCGGATGTGCCGGTAATTTACTATCGCAAGCTGAGTCGGCCGGATGCGTAGAGAACTCATCCCGGACGACCTGAGGAAACGGGACCCATCGAACTCGCCGGACGCGGCACGGGCGCGTCTGGATCGCTGGCATTCGCTCTACGAGGTGGCGTTTACAGGCCTGGAGGCATGTGCTATAGTCCCCTCGGAAGAAATAGGAGGACGCGTACAGCACGCCCATGCAGAAACACAAATCTTTACCACAGAAATTCGCCGACCTCGGCGTTGAAGTCCGGTTTCTCAAAGCCCTTCAAAAAATGGCGTTCGTCGAACCGTCCGACATTCAGTATCGGATGATTCCGCCCGCGCTCGAGGGTCACGACATTTTGGGTCAGGCACGCACGGGCACGGGCAAGACAGCCGCCTTCGGCCTGCCGGTGCTTCAGAACATGGACCCGTCGGGACGGCTACAGGGCATCTGTCTCGCCCCAACGCGGGAACTCGCGGTTCAGGTCACCGGTGAGATCAGGCGCTTGTCCGAGTTTGCCAACCTTCACACGGTGGCCGTCTACGGCGGGCAGCGGATCGCGACCCAGCTTCACGAGCTTGGTCGCAAGACGCATTTTGTCGTCGGCACGCCGGGGCGGGTGATGGACTTCATGAGGAGGGGCGTGCTCCGTATCGCGGACGTTCGGTTCGTCATTCTCGACGAAGTCGACAGAATGCTCGATATCGGCTTCCGCGACGACATCCGGATGATTCTCGGTACGGTCACCGGCGAGCATCAAACGATCTTTGTTTCCGCCACGATCGACGACGAGATAAAGCGGCTTGCCAAGCGGTACATGTCCTCGCCTGTCGAGCTGGATGTCTCGCGGGACCACCTGACCGTCGACGAGGTGGACCAGTACTATGTAACCGCCGAAGAACGCGACAAGTTCAGACTGCTGCGAGCGCTTATCAAGCAGGAGGATCCGCCGGTCTCGATCGTGTTCTGCAACACGAAGCACGCAGCCCGCAAGCTGGCTAAGAGGCTGCACGAAAGCGGGGTCAACGCCCGCGAGATCCACGGCGACTTGATGCAACGCCAACGGGATCGGGTGATGGACAAGTTTCGCAGGCACCAGATCAAGGTGCTCGTTGCGACCGACCTCGCCGCCCGGGGAATCGACGTCAGCGCGATCAGCCACATTTTCAACTACGATATCCCCGTGGACTCCGAGGTGTACGTGCACCGAATCGGGCGCACTGCCAGGATGGGTGCGAGGGGCGTTGCGATTACGCTGGTCACTTCCGGGCAGGGCAAGGAACTGACCACGATCGAGGCTTTGATCAACCGTGAGATCCCCGCGCGTCGGGTCGACGGGTTCGAGCCTTCTCCTCCGCCAAAGCCGTCCGAACCGGCCAGACCGGCACCGTTGTCGCGTCTAGTGGCGCCCGTCCACAGCACCGGGGAGAGCGCACCGGCCACGGCGCCGCCCAAGACCCTGGGAAGCAGGTTCCGACCCAAGCGGGGCAGGCGGCGCCTGTAAGCGGCGAGAAATAGCGGTGAGTTGCCTGCTCTTAAGAGCCGGCGGCGCAATCGGCGACTTCGGCGCCCCGTCCAATCGAGCACACCGGCTATGCCCGATGAAGCGATAGTCGATGACCGTTCCGGCGGCGAACCCCCGGCTGGCGGAGAAGGGGACAACGACTCCTCGGGCGAACTGCGTGCCTACAAGCACCGCGTGCGCAAACGCCTGGTGGGCCGTCGCCTCGACAAATACCTCCACGGTCGCTACCCGCGCATCTCGCGCACCATGCTGCAGAAGTACATCAAGCAGGGACACGTAACGGTCAACGGTCTGCCTTCCAAAGCAAGCTACGAGCCGGCTGCCGGCGACATCGTCCAGATCGTGCTCCCGCCTCCGCCGCCCAGCGACGTGATTCCACAGGACATACCGCTGGACATCATCTACGAAGACGAGTGGGTAATCGCGATCAATAAGCGCGCGGGCATGGTCTGCCACCCCGCTTGGGCGACCCAGACCGGAACCGTCGCCAACGCCGTGGCCCACTACGCTCAAACGCTGAGCCGAGGCGAGGATGCGTTCCGGCCTGGAATCGTGCACCGCCTCGACAAAAACACGACCGGGGTCCTGCTGATGGCGAAGACGGACGAGGCCCATTGGCGAATATCCCTGCAGTTCGAGCGTCGAACGGTTCGCAAGCAGTACTTCGCGATCTGCGAAGGGAAGATCGCCCTCGACAGCGACGTGATCAACAAGCCGCTCGCCCCGCACCCGACGACAACTCAGCGAATGGTTCTGCCAACCGCGTTTCCGCCGCGACAGGCCATGTTCAAGGAGGCGATCACGGAGTATCGCGTCGCGAAGCGTTACCGCGGGTACACGGCGGTCGATCTGTTCCCCCGAACCGGTCGAACACACCAGCTTCGCGTTCACATGTCCTCGATCGGACACCCGATCCTCGGAGATGCGATGTACGGGGCGAAGTGGGTCAGCGAACGGGATCTTGCCGGAGAGGGTGAGACCGAGCCCCTCATCGATCATCAGGCCCTTCACGCCAGGCGTCTGTCAATCGTTCATCCGATACGGGAGACACCTTTGGTGCTGGAGGCTCCGCTCGCACCGCAGATAGAACGAATAATCGACCTGCTCGAACGGTCCCGAGATTCGTAGCGGCCAGCGTCCCCGCCGGCCGTCGTGCGCAGTACCATTTGCCAGGGAAACGGCCCGCGACGACGCAGGCCTCTACAATCACCGGCGAAACCGACGCCACCTTCTTGGATGCGGCGCTAGATTCCCATTACCGTAACCGCCCCGGCTGCTTCCGCATGTGACGTCCCGGCGTGTTGAGCAGG
>CBDUZY010000048.1:0-10868 GCA_965371825.1 uncultured bacterium | reverse complement strand
GACCTCGGAGCGCTCGGTGGATTTGCGAGCAGCAGTGCCGTGGGCATCAACAACGCGGGTCAGATCGTGGGTGGGGGGAGTTTCAGTAGTGGGGGAGGGTGCTCCTTTCTCTACGATCCCGAGAACGGCTTCCGCTGCCTCCGCGACCTCGTCCCCATCGACAGCGGCTGGGCCGCACTGGGCGCGTCTGACATCAACGAACAGGGGCACATCGCCGGCACGGGTGCTTGCGCGGACGGCAGTGCGTTCCTCATGATGCCCGTAGAGGACGCACCCTCGATTCCGGCGGTTTCAGCCTGGGGGAAGGTGATCCTGATGCTGTTCGTTCTCGCCGCTCTGACTCACGTCTCTCGGGAGCGCATCGCGTCTCCTTGATTCGCTGGCTGGTTTCGGCGGCGTGGCGATCCGTTAAGCTCAGCCGGAGGGCTGCGCGTCGGCTCCCTTGTCGATCCAATCGGTTACGAACTTGAAGATCCACAGAGCGATGAAGGCCGCTACGCCGATTCCGGCGAACACGAACCAGATGTAATGGGCGTGGGCGTAGACTTCAGGTAGCTGACCGCCGGTCTCGATCGCTGTCTGCCATTGGGCGCGTACGGCCTCGGAAAGCGTCTCGGGGTTCGGACACCACATGTCCAGCAAATGCCCGGAAATGGCGAAGCCGAATGCCCACGCGAAGAAAGTCGTCAGATGCTGGTAGCCCAGGTACAAACCCTCCTCGCCTTTCGGTGCTTGAAAGGAGGCGTACTCCAGGAACTTGGGTGACAGGAAGCACTCAGCCAACCCCTGCAGGGCAATGCCGATGATCACCATCAGCGTGATCGGGTGGAGGGCCACGACTCCGAGAAGCGAGACCGATCGCCCCGTCCACAACTCGAGCTGCGCGCTCAGAGCGATGCACAGCGCCGACAGCGGGATAATGAACAAACCGACACCGATCGCGTTCTCCGGTTTGAACTTCCTAATCATGTGCGTGATCGGAACGACGAGGATCACGACGACGAACGGGTTGATGTTGGCAAGCCACTCCGGCTTTGCGCCCTCGCCGAGCAACCGCAAAATGTACTTGGGCATGGTCGCGTAGAGTTGGCCCTGGATCGCCCAAAACCCGGCAACGATCAAGATCAACGCCATGAAGCGGAAATGCAGGATGACCGTCCCGAAGCCCCTGAGCACGTCCATCATTGACCTGGTTGCACGTTCCCTTTCGACATCACGGTACAGGCATATGACGACGACAAAGGCGCAAAAGGCCATCGCCGCGGCGTAGAAGTTGATGTACTCGAGGCCTAGCTGCTGGCGGAGGGGGGCTGCGAGCCCCTTCCCGGTAAACGCCCCGATGTTCACCACCATGTAGAAGATCGAAAAGGCCCGCGCCCGGTTGGCCTCGTCGGAGCACTTGGCCACCGTGCCGGAGATCACCGGTTTGACTATGGCACCGCCGAACATGATGAACCCGAGGGCGATCAACGTTACGGTCTTGGGCGAAAACGCAGCCATGAGTTCGGTAGGTGCCGCGCCGAGAAGTGAATAGCCGATGGTCAGCAGGACGAACGCCATCATCAGGGCACGCCGGAACCCTATGGAGTCCGCCATGAGCCCCATGAAGGTCGGCAGAAGGTAGATGATCGAAGAGAACGCGGCGGCGACGTATCCCGCTTCTATATCCGTGAAGCCGATCTTCCTCGTGAGGAAAAGTGCCAGAGCGATGAACATGCCGTAGTAGGCGGCCCGTTCGAACAGCTCAGCCAAGTTCGCGAACCAGAACGTGCGCGGGAAGTGCCAACTGAGCTTGGCCTCGTGCCCTCCTGTGTTTCCGTCCGTCATACCGCGGCTCCGTTGCATTGAAGTCTTAAACAGTCGATTTAATGGTGAGGCGAATGGTACACGGGTTTGCACGGAGCGCCCAGCCCGCTGACCTACCGCGGCTGATGGTGGATTCGGGCTAGCTCTTTGGTGCGGCGACCTCGGGCGGAGGTGTCGTGGCTGCGGACGCGCGTGCCGCCATGTGGCACGCAAGGCGGATGGCCTCCCTCATGCTGCCGGGATTGGCCTGGTTCGTACCGGCGATGTCGAAGGCCGTTCCGTGATCGACGCTGGTGCGGATGACCGGCAGGCCGAGAGTCACGTTGACCGCCGTATCGAACGCGAGCATTTTCACCGGAATCAGGCCCTGATCGTGATACATAGCCACGATTCCGTCGTAGCGGTTGCGGCGGTGGGGGAGGAAGAAAGTATCGGGAGCGAACGGGCCTTCCACGTTGACGCCGTGGCTGCGGGCCATCAGCATCGCGGGCTCGATAACACGCGCCTCCTCGTCGCCGAAGCGTCCCTCTTCACCGGCGTGAGGATTCAGACCGAGCACCGCAATTCGCGGCTTGTCGATTCCGAACCATAGGCGCAGGGCGTCGTGCAGGAGATCGATGGGCTGGAACACCGCTCCGATCGAGAGCAGGTGACGAAGCTCGAGGAGGCCGGCGTGCGCCGTTGCAAGCGCCACCCGCAACCCGCCGCCGACGAACGTCATCGTATAGCGTTTGACATGGAACGCGTCGGCGATCTTGTCGGTGTGACCGGCGAACCTACATCCGGCGAGCTTCCAGCTCACTTTGTGGATCGGTCCGGTGACGATCGCGTCGATCGCTCCACTTCCCGCCGATTCGATGGCATGATCGAAGAACCGCAAGGATGCCCGGCCACCCTCCGCCGTCGGCCGAGCGTTCACCCAATACCCACCCGTGTGCTCCTCGAAGTCGAGCACCACGACTCCGCTGTCCACCCGGATCGGTTCATCTCGCGAAACGCGGAACCAGAAGGGTGGAATACCGGCGGCATCGGCTGCGGCTGCAAGAACGTCCTCGAAACCGTATACGACGAATCGGCCGAGGGCACGAACCTGGGGATCGGCGAGGGTCTTGACGATCACCTCCGCCCCGATTCCGCACGGGTCACCCATGGTCACGCCGATTAGCGGTCTCGGGCGGACTTCAGAGGGTTCGCTGCCGGATTCGATCCACTCGGCGGTCATGCGAACCCCGCTTTCTGCAGAGCCTCCAGGGTCAACCCGCCGCCCGCAGACATTCCCGACAGCCAGTGAACGACCGTACGCGCGATGATGTCCGACTCTATGTTCACGACGTCACCGCCGCTCAGCATCCCCAGCGTCGTTTGGCCCAGAGTTGTCGGAATCAGGGCGATCGAGAAGGAAGTGCCGCGCACGGCCGCAATCGTAAGCGAGACCCCGTCGATCGCCACCGACCCCTTGGGCACGATGTAGGGCGTGAGCGTCGGGTCCGGTCGTAGCCAGATGACGTGCTCTCGAGCGGTCTGCTGCACACGATCAACCGTCGCGGTGCCATCGACGTGGCCTTGCACGAAGTGACCGTCGAGCCGGGCCCCGACTTTCAGCGATCTCTCGATGTTCACGCGCGAACCGACTTTCTTTGTGCCGACTGTGCTCGTTCCCACCGTCTCCGTGATAACGTCGAACTCCAGCCATTCCGTGCCGATTTCAACCACCGTCAGACACACGCCGCTGACACAGACGCTGTCTCCCAGCTTGCACTCCTGGGCGATGGGTCCGACATCGACGCGCAAACGGCGTCCGCCCGGCACGTTGCGCGTGTCGGTGATCGTCCCAATCGACTCTACGATGCCCGTGAACATCTCTTTTCAACCCCGTCCAGGCTTTCGTCTCCCTGTGATTTCATGCCCGTAGGCGAGCGATGTCAAGCTGCGATTCTCCAAACCGATTGAGATGACGGTCTCCCGCCCTCCGGCGGGTTTGCTCGTCTCGGCGCCGGTTTGCACGTCTGGGCGGGGACGTCGAAAGCTGTAGGACGATCTCGGTGGCTCTGTCGTACCGTGTTCGGGCACGCCCGGACCGTTGCAGGAGCAGCGACGACGCCGATCAGGACGTTCGACACGGGGTGCCCATTGGGTTTGTCGTTCAGGTCGGCTGCGGCGGAATCAAGGGCCTGCTGCGGCCAGGCGCCCCGGGGGCGCAGTGCGAAGGTGTGGTTCAATGGCGTGACGGGCCAGCGTGCGTGGCGATCCGTTCACGCGACTCATCACCACGTTCGACAGGTGCTCCACCCGCGAAAGCCATGTCTCCGACTCGACCGCGCGGCTTATCGTCTGACGTCGCCCCGGAATATCCGTAGCCAGCACGCGGTCACAGGCACCGGCGAAACCCTCGGCTGTGTCAGCCAGAACAACCGGACCCTCGTAGCGCCTTGCTTCCGGAATGGACGTGGAGACCACCGGCAAACCGGCGGCGAGGTACTCATACATTTTGATCGGATTGACGTTCTCCGTCATTGCACTTCGGTTGAAGAGTAGCAACCCGGCGTCAAAGGCCGCGCAGTACGCGGGAAGCTCTCCGTAAGGGCGCCGCCCTAGCAGAAAGACGTTGTTCCGTCGCAGCAACGCACCGGCGTCGACAAAACAATCTCCGATGAGAACGAACGAATAGTATGGTCGAAGGGCGGCTACTTTCGACAGCAGCGCCAGATCCACCCAATGATGTATCAGGCCAAAGAAGCCGAAGATCGGCCTGGGAATGGTCGCCAGGTCTTGCGGACGCTTGGGCGGTGAGCGCCACGCCCGCGCGAAATGATCGTAATCGACACCGTGGCTTACCAGCAGTGCCTCGGGGCGCCTCGCACGCTTGCTGTCCAGCAAGGACTCCGAGGTCGTGACCACAATGTCGGCACGATCGATCAACTCGTCTTCGCACGCTTTGATTCTTGTGGCGTCAAACCCCTCGAACTGCGTGTACTCGTCCACGCAGTAGTAGAGGAAGCACTCCTCGTCGAACTGTCCACAGAGATAGGGGACGTCCGGTGCAAAGGTCCACACTTGCAGCGGCTTTCGCCGATGCGGGTCGACTACTCGTATGGCACGGCGGATCTGGGCGATGAGCATGCGCTGGTGAAGCCATCCAAACAGCGGGCTCTTGGCACCGGGGATTACGAGTGGCGTGAGCTGGATCATGGATGGGGTGACTTGGCGAATTCCTTTTGCCACACGACTCGCCGCCGACCAGGCGGACCTCAGATCCGCCCGGCTCACTCCCGGCCGGCGCGTGCCGTGATAATTCAACCAGATGACGTCATTGCGGGTGGAGAGGATCTTCATGATCTGGTGCTTGCTCGTGGGATCATAATCCCAGGAGTTCGCCACGCAGACAATGACACGACCTTCGATCACGCAGATTCTCGCTCTTCCAGCCGGCCTCGATCGATTGGACCGTCGCAGTGAAGACCCACCGCCGTCCCACACATCCCGGGCCCGGGGCGGACTAGCTTTCGGACTCTCCGTGCCTGGTGTAGTTGTAGTAGCGATCGTAGTTGTAGCGATACCCGTACCCGTAGCCGTAGCCGCCCGCAGGTGCGTCGCGCCCAACCAGCAGACATCCTACGATCGGTATGTTGTTGACCTGGAGGAGTCTAACGGCCCGCTTCGCCGCGGCTTCGTGGGTCCGGTGCAACCGGACGAGCACTACGACACCGGTGCACATCTGCCCGATGATTCCGACGTCGGTCACCGTCGTCGCCGGCGGCGTGTCGACGATCGTGTAGTGAAACTCGTTCTGCATCCGTTTGAAGGTGGGCGTTGCCGCCGCGGCGGTCAGCAACTCCGCCGCGGAGCGGTTGTGTGTGCTGCCCGCGGGCATGAACATCAGGTTCGGAATCGGTGTGGTCCGCAAGACGTCGTCGTAAGTGCAGCTTCCATCCAGCACCTCGGCCAGGCCGGGACCGGTCGGTTGATTCAGCATCTGGGCTAGCGAACTCCGCCTGAAGTCGCCGTCGACGACCAGCACCTTGAGGTGCCGGATCTCCGCGAGAATGCACCCTAGGTTGAGCGTGGTTACGCTCTTGCCCTCCTTGGGAACGGCGCTCGTGATGGCGATCACACGGTGCTCATAGTTCGGATTGGCGCTCACCAGCCGCGTCCGCAGTGAGCGGTACTGCTCCGTCACCAACGACGAGCGTTCATAAAAGGGCACCAGCGATTCGGATAGACCCCCCACAAGAGGCACCGCCTCCGTGTCGAGTTCGTCCGATCCCAGCGGCGGGGGAGGAGCGAGTTGCGACGGCGCCGCAAGGTCGGTCGGCACCGGCCGCTTCAGTACGCCGACCTGCGACGAGGCTTCGCCCGCGTGCCTTCGCTCCTGCTCGGCCCGTTTTAGTGCGTCGGCGATCCTACCCATGCTCAGTTACTCAAACACACTGTGCCCCTGTGGGGTTCCGCCGGACTCCCGGTCCCCGGAGCGCGCAAATGACTCTAATACCCGCTGTAGTAGCTATTGCCGTACGTATACGGCGTACCACTGTTGTTGTCGTCGTCGTACACATCATCCAAGTTGCGAAAAACCGCCGGCGCGGCATACGCCTGCACCACCGGCGCGATGGGATAGAGTAGGGCGCGCACCTTGTTGCCAAGCCACGCTCCCGGCGTCGGCGGAATATAGACGATGTCGTTCGGCTCGAGCAGTATGTTCCTGCTCCAGTCGCCCGTTTTTATCATCTCGTCGATGTTCACCGTGACCATCCGTACCGGGACGTCGCCGTGGGACGGACGGATGACCCTGACCCTGCTGGTCCAAGACAGGAAGTCTGTACCTGCCAGGATCACGGCATCGAGCAGGGTGTCACGCCCGGTGTACGGTTTCGGCCCCACTCCGCCGGTCTGACCGTACACGTAGTATTTCTTGCTGTTGTACCCCGTGACGCGAACGCTGGCCTTCGGGTCGATATAGTACCGGCTGAGCAGCACCTCGATTTTGGCTGCAATCTCCTTTGCCGTCATGCCCACAACCTTGACGTCGCCGATGAGGCGGAGGTTGATCTTCCCGTCGGGACGGATTAGCTGTTCCTCGCCGTCTATCTCGAGGATGCGCGGCGCCGTGACCGCGATTCCGTCGGGAATCCCCACTCGATACTCGATCGCCGACACCTCATGCTCGTGCTCACGAAGGAAGTGAAGTATGTCCGCCTTGTTCGTGGCGCAACCCGTGCCGGCAAGACCCTGGGCGACCACGACAACGAGAGACAGCCGCTTCAGGGCTCCAGCCATTGGACCATTCCCCGCATCGCAGCGGGTGTTTCAACCCGCGCGGTACCGATAAACCTGTACGTGCCGCGCACAGCCAGCGCACGTCGACTCAGTGCGCGTTTATCGGGTCGTGACCGGGCGATCTGAACCTCCATCGCCCTGATTCGCGGACCAAGCGCCGACCCCACCCGACCCGGCACCGAAGCCCACCAGGGCACGCTGCTCGCAGGTCCGGGAAGATCGACCCTCCGACCTAAAGAGGGACGATTCAGGGACCGATATTCTCGACGTGCCCGGAACTTCCTCCGCGCGCTTGGCTTGAAGTCCGTTCGGAGCGGACCCGTTATGTACACCGAGTTCTTTGGGCTCCGTGAACTGCCCTTCAATAACACGCCCGATCCGCGCTTCTTCTACTCCACACCGGATCACGAAGAGGCCCTTGCCTCGCTCATTTATGCCGTCAAGCAGCGGAAGGGGTTCGTTCTGCTGACCGGCGAGGTCGGAGCGGGCAAGACCCTCGTCTCGCGCATGATGCTCCGGCACTTCGGCACCGGAATCGCCTTCGCCAACATCAATCACACCTTGCACAGCGCCGGCGATCTGATGGAGTCCCTGTGCACGGAGTTCGAGTTGCCCGTCGAGCCCGGCATGAGCCACACGCTACTCGTACGCGCCCTACATGATTTCCTGCTCACCAAGTTCGCCCAAAACGTACCGGTCGTTCTGATCCTCGATGAAGCGCAGAATCTGCCTATCGTCGCCTTCGAGCAGCTTCGCATGATCGGGAACCTCGAGGCTGACGACGCGAAACTTCTGCAGATTGCCATCGTGGGCCAGCCGGAGCTGCAACGCCTGTTTCAGTCGCCCCAGCTAAGGCAGCTCAAGCAGCGAGTCTTCAGGAGCTTTCACCTGCCCGCCCTGGACAGGAAAGCTACGGAAGGGTACATCCGCTATCGACTGTCGGTCGCAGCCTCAAACCGGAACGACCTGTTCTCCTCGCGGGCGGTCGACAGGATCTTCGAGGTCTCCCGCGGATTACCCCGACTCATCAACACGCTCTGCGACAACGCGATGCTCAGCGCGTACTCGGCTGACGTGCGGCGCATAGACACGGATCTCGTCGAGTCGGTCGTCAGCCAGATGATGGTTATCGGTCAGTCACAATCCCAGGCGGAAGCCGGCACCACACTGCCGCCGGCGCCCACCGGCTGGCCGAGGCAACCGGCAATGAGCCCGATGACGCAACCGTACGGGGAGGGGTCGGTGCCCTACCAGGTGGATCCCCGCCCGCCGACTCCATACCCGCAGGCGGCAAACCCGTGGGAGATCGCTCGCGGTATGCCCGGCGTCAACCAACCCGCGATCGGTGCCCCCGGCGTCTACCCTCAGTACTTCAGCACATACGGCTACCAGCCGCGGCAATACGCGCCGGCGCTTCCGGCGCCTCCGCCGCCCGTCCCGCTGGATGAATCCGTTCGGCTACGTCAGGAGCTGCGAACCAGGCTAACGAGCACCATGGACCGGATTCGAGCTTTCGAGCGTCGATCCGGACGCTTTCCCGCGCGGGCTTCGGCGCTTGCGCGGACAACGGGCGGATCGGATCCGACCATACGCGGCGCCGAGTCGATCCTAGGCCGTATCAAGACCGCCTCGCAGGACTTGAACCATCGCGAAAAGAAACTTCACAAACTGTCGCGGACGGTCAGGACCGTTGCCAGCGAACTGACCGGTCTGCTCGACCGCTTGCAGAAGGCATCGAGTCAAAGTCGGCGCGAAGAGCGCAGCGCCGGGGAGATCCACGAACGACTCGTGCAACAAACCGAGCAGGCACGGAAAGTGGCGGTTGCGCTCGAGCGCGGCACTCCGAATGCAACTCAGGCAGCCTCGCCCGATGAAACCGGGGCGACGGTCATCAAGACCGCCTCCGCGTCCAAGGACGCAACGATCGACACCGGCGAGAGCGGCAAGACCGTGCAGCTCGCACCCGGGCCACTGCAGCGTGACCTAACCAACACACGCGAGAGTCTCTCCGAGCTTCGCAAGCTAGCCCGAAGCACAGGCGATAGCGGCAACCCAGACACAGACACCCCGATTGCAGAGACGGATTCTCCCGAGTCAACCGCAACCGACCGCCTCGCCCACCACGTCAAGGACCTCGTCGCAATGCTCGATCAGTAACGCCGACGCTGCATGCCTCGATCGATGTTGTATACCGCAACGTCGGCGAATGCGGAATGCTGGATGAACTGTGTGCCACCGCTCTCGAGCAGTGTTTCGTCCACATCGGCCGAGCCGATCGTAGGGTGGGCACTGCCCACGACGAATCGTCCCTGCAACCCGGTCGGGTGGCCCGTCTCGTTCCGAGGCGGGGGAAGCGATGGCCGTGCTCGCACGAAGACACGCCGCCATGCCCACCATGCTTGATCATCGTCTCGGCGATCGACGAAATTGGTGGATTCGAGGGCGAGAACTGCAGAGTCCCGGAGGAACTCAGGGTTGTAGCCGCGGGTGCAGCGAGTTCGCCACACGAGGACGAGCGCAACCCGTGGCTACAGGCCATTGCCCCCTTCGGGGCAAGAGTCCGCTTTCGCGGTGACAGGCCCGGACTCTTCGGGTTGCGTGTTGGCAAGGCAGGGCGTACGGTCAGCCGGATCCCTTGGGCGGTAACGGCGCCATGAACGCACGATGTGCTGGAGGTGCTCGTGAGAGTATCGGCGGAGTCAACCGACAAGGCGCGGCCGACTACGTCCAGCATCGCCACGCGCCAGGCAATCAAGCAGGTACCGGCACCAATCCTGGTATTGCTCGCGATGGTGTCGTTGGTCATCGCGCTCCAAAGCGACCGACGTCCCATTCGGTGGAGCGCGACGATATCAGGAGACACTTGGCTGGGTGTTGAAATTGAGGGCGGAGCTGCAACAGTAGTGATCTTCACCGGACTCAGCAGCCGGTCCTTAGCGCTCCGTGAGATGTGGCTGTACGCGGGTCGTGGACTTCTGGGGTGGGAGAGATCGTACGGACTGGTGTCTGGTCGCGCCGGCTGGCGCATATCGCTGTCACGAGCCACGGGTACGCGGAGCCGTGCGCACTGGAAACGCCAACCGAGCGGATACTGCACGTATGTTTTCTTCCCAGCGCTCGGGCTTACTTTGGCCTTGTTATTCCCTCCTGGCGTGGCGATCACATTTGCGAAGATTCGCGTACATAGTCGTCGTAAGAACGGGCAGTGTGAGTGTTGCGGGTACGATCTTACTGGCAATGTCTCAGGTATTTGCAGTGAATGTGGCTGGCCTTTGGACGTTCGCGCGAGATACGGTGTGCGCGGGCCTGTCGGAGGATTCACCGTATTCGCAGTAGGATACTATCTGTGGATGCAGGTCGCCGGTACGGACACGATGGACGGGATTGTGCTGTCCTGGCCGGAGAGCCGAGGCTGGCACGCCTTTGTGTGGTATGTTGTCGGAACGATTCCGCCCCTGGCATTGAGCCTATTCTTCGTCAGGCGCGCACAGCTGGAGTGGCAGCGGTGTTTTATGCGCGTGATGCTGTCGTTCTTAGCTCTCGGCCTGACAGTTATGGCTCTTGACCAATCTCTCGTTCTGGTCTGGTGGGACTCGTACGATCCCACCCGGATGTACAGTATCCCATACTTCATGCTCGTGCTCGTCCCAGGCTATCTCGTTGCATGGATCACGTATTACCGTCCGAGGCACACAGCCACGAACGAGTAGGTATGCCGTGCATCGCCAGGGCTAGACTTGCCTACGCATGCCCGTTCCGCGTCGGTTTCGTGTGCTCCAGGATCGCGA
>CBDUZY010000047.1:0-11008 GCA_965371825.1 uncultured bacterium | reverse complement strand
ATGACCTCCGCCTGCGTTGGGTAGGGATGAATCGTCCTTGCGATGGTTCCTAACCCCTTGCCGGCGACCATCGCCAGGGTAATCTCGTTGATCATCTCGCCCGCATGTCGCGCGACCAAGGTCGCCCCGAGGATTCTGTCCGTACCTTTCTTCAGATGGACCTTCAGGAATCCCGCCACCTCGCCGTCCAGTACGGCCCGGTCGACCTCGGACAGCTCGATCGTGATCGTTTGGACTTCGATGCCGCGTTGCTCCGCGTCGCGTTCGTACAGCCCAACGTGTGCGATCTCCGGATCGGTGTAGGTGCACCAGGGTATCGTCAGGGCGCCGGCCTTGCTTCGGCCGAAGAACAGCGCGTTTTGGATCACGATGCGGGCCATGAAGTCGGCCGCATGCGTAAACTTGTAGACCGAACATACATCGCCGGCGGCGTAAATGCGTTTGTTCGACGTTCGCAAACGATCGTCGACGTGCACGCCCGATCTCGGGTCGAATACAACTCCGGCCGCCTTCAGACCAAGCCCTTCAACATTCGGCGCGCGGCCAACGCCGAGCAGGATCTGTTCGGCGCGTAATTCCTCTCCGCTCCCGAGTTTGATAACACGCTCGGCACCGTCCTTTCGGACCGCCTCGATCTGTACGCCGCAACGGACGTCAACGCCGTCGCGCAGGAGCGCGGTCCGGATACGCTCCGCCGCGTCGCGATCCTCGCGACCCAGAACGTGCGGCCCTGCTTCGAGCAAAGTGACGGAAGATCCGAAGCGCGCGAAAGTCTGCGCCATCTCGCATCCAATCGGACCTGCCCCGATGACGGCCAGACGTACGGGAAGCGTTGTCAACGAGAAGATGGTCTCGTTGGTGAGATAACCCGCATCCGCGAGTCCCGGTATTGGAAGTGCGGCCGCCCGAGCGCCGGTTGCGATGCAGGCCCTGGCGAACTGAAGCGTCGTACCGTTAACGTCGACGGTGTCGCTGCCCGTGAACCGCGCTTCGCCGATGAACACGTCGATCCCAAGTTCACGGAAACGCGTCGCCGAGTCATGCGGGCTGATGCCGGCACGGAGCTTTCGCATACGCTCCATCACCGCGGGGAAATCAACGGCCGCACCGTCCGGCACGCTCACGCCGTATTCGCCGGCTTCGCGGACATCCGCGAGGGCGCGGGCGCAGCGGATCAAGGCCTTCGACGGCACGCACCCGACGTTGAGGCAGTCGCCGCCCATGAGATGGCGTTCGATAAGGGCCACCTTGGCGCCGAGCCCGGCCGCGCCAGCAGCGGTCACCAGCCCGGCCGTCCCGGCGCCGATGACCACCATGTTGTAGCGACCTGAAGGCCGCGGGTTGGTCCAGTCCGTCGGATGCACGTTGGCGATCAGGCGCCGGTCATGTACGTCGAGCGGTTGGGCCTGCGGCAACCCGGCTACGACTGAGCTCAACGTCTCATCTGTATCGCCCGGCACCCCGACCTCCTTCCGTCCCGTCTGAGTTCGCCGGGTTTCAACGCTTGTTTCCTGCATCATTCAACGTCCAATCGTAATCGAGCCATTTGATTCGCGTTCTCGTACCCTTGTCGATGGCCGTCTCGAGCTGTGCGGAGTAGCGAGCGGCGAAGTCCAGCACGGAGCCCGCGACCTTCTCGAAATCCGACCCGTACCAGTCGTAGAGTTTTGTCAGACGAACGTCGTTCGCGCCCGGCTGATAGCGAAACCAGCGATCATGCGAATGCACGTAGCGCGTCTGGTCCTCCAGTTGCTCCTCGATCCGTTCCGCCTGATAGGCTTCGCTGCGCAGCTTTGGGCAACCGATCGCGGCACAGACCAGGGCGAAGTGGATGCGCGGCTCGGCGAACTTCGGCCTGATCTGTTCGTGCTCGATCTGGTCCAAACTGAGCGTCATCGGGCCAAGACGCCACCGCTTGTCGGCCCAGCGCTTCGCCCTGGGGATGTTCTTGATGGACTTGACCGGGTAGTGATCGAGGATCAGCCTAAGCGTGAACGCATTGTATGCATTAATGAGTAGCGACAGCTTCTCGTCACGCCCCAGTTTGGCAAATGGTGCGTTTCCTACCGAGGCGATGTACGAATTCAGCGATGCCACGTCCTTGCGCAGTCCCGCGTAATCAACCCATCCGTCGGCGTCGACGTGTTTGCCCAGCAGGGCATCGAATTCGGAGTGGTCAAACGATGGACCTTCGGACTTGTACTGATGCGCCGCGTGCACGGTGGCCGGTGCGGATCCGAACAGGTTTCTGAGGGCATCGCTCCGCTGGTGTGCGCTGGCGGCGACGCCTAGCATCGCCACCGCGACGAACGGGAGCGCAATCGCCCCCCGCGACCGGTCGGTAGTGCCGGCGGCCGTCTGTTCGCTTGATCTCGTGGAGTCCGCGTTACTCATGTCTTTCCCTTCGATACTCGTTTGCTGACGGAGCGCTCTTCGTGCCAGACGCGTGACGTAGACCGTTACCGCGACCGTGGCCAACAACCCGACGGCGAGCAGCGCCCATTCACCTGGTGTTTTGCCGCGTTCGGCACTCGCGGCGGACCTCAGGCCCTCCGCTCCTATGTATCCCAGGTAGACGTACATGAACGTGCCCGGCAGCATGAACAGCCAACTCGCCAGAACATAGGGCAAGAACCGGATCGCCGTCAGGCCGAAGAGGTAGTTGCCAAGACTGAACGGCACGGCCGGTGACAATCGGAGCATCGCGATGATCTTCCACCCGCCTTCGCCGATAGCCCGATCGATGGCCTGGAATTTCGGGAACTTCCGGGCCTGCCGGACGACCTTGTCGCGCGCGAGATAGCGGGCGATCAGAAATGCCAGCGCGGCGGCGGTTGTGGAGGCAAGCGATACCATCACCGTTCCCCAGACTAGGCCGAACACTGCCCCCGCGGTGAGCGTCAACGCCGATCCAGGAAAGAACGCCAGAGCCGCTACTACATAAGCCGCACCGAGGGCGAACGGTCCCCAGAGGCCCAGCCCGTCAGCCTTGGACTCGACCAAGTCGATCACCCGATCCATCGGCAATGCCCGAATCAGCACCACCAGCGAGACAATGATCAAGGCGATAGAGACTCCTTTGATGAGCCCTGCTCGACGCTCTATGTGCGAAGTAATGGACATCATGTTTCCTGTCTTCGGCGAAGGCTCGGCCGGTGCACTGACGGTATTCGTGTTGGCCACAATCATTTGAAACACGCTCCTTGTTTTGCCTCAGTTTGGGAGCCGGCGCTTTCGCCCTAGGCCATGAACCCCAGCACAACGGGTCCGAGAAGGAATCTCTTTCGCATCACACCGAACCTCGTCAGGACTACATCGAGCACCTGGGATCATCCCCACGCATATCAGTCCGTCTCCATAGGCTTGGTCGTTCGAGGCAACGAAACCCTTACTCGCCGCACCGACGGCGGCACACCAAAGGAATAGCCGAACCCGGATTACCAGACCATTTCGCTGGATTTCGTCGGATAATTCCGCATGAAGCCATGTGTCCGTCACCAGTAGCGCTCGACGTGGAGCGTCCCCGGCGAGCGAGTGCCGTGCAGCGTGTACCCTCGTTTCAAGAAATTACCCTGAAGGTCTTCGACCATATCCGGGTTCCCCGAGACGAAAACGTGCGTTCCATCCGGCGATAACGACTCACCCAGCGCGGCTTCAATCGTTCCGTCGGCAAACACAGACTGAACGCGTCCCACGTGCCCGCGCCAATCGTCCTGTGCATCTGGTCGACTCACCGTCGGGATATAGACCAGAGTGCTGCAATCACGATCGAGGGCCTCGAGTTCGTCGCGATAGCCCAGCTCCCGCACATGCCGCGCACCGTGAACCACAACGAATCTGCGGCCTAGGTTGCAGCGGTGATGGTCTGAAATCATGGCGATGTACGGAGCAAGGCCTGTACCCGTGCCGATCAACGCCATGTTCTTGTCCGGCGGCACATCGTCCATTGTGAAATGGCCCTTGGCGCTCGGACCGAGCCAGAGACGATCGCCCGAACGCAGCAGCCAGAGCCGCGGCGTCAGTTTGCCGGATCGCACCAACGTGACGTAGAGCTCGAGGTACTCGTTGATCTTCGAGGACGAGGCGATGGAGTAGGCTCTGCGAATCATTTTGTTCTTGGCCGGGATCTCATCATCGTCGTGATCGGAAGATTCCAGGCGCGGCGCGGACGCAGGCAGACCGATGACCGTGTACTGACCTGCGAGAAAGCGGAACAGCTCACCATCCGGCTTTAGGCGAAACACCGACAGGTCGTCCGTGAGATCCCGGCGGTCCACCAGCGTGCAGTTGTCCCAACAGTTCGGTGCACCGTTGTCGTTCGTCATGTCAACACTCCTCCGCATGAGGACCCGTGTCCGGCCGTGCAGCCGAAGCAGTGCCGACCGGTGACGATGCGCCGCTGAATCAGCGCCGCCGGATCGAAGTCGCGGATGTGCTGCGGTGCACTCTTCTCGGTTGGCAGTCCCACGGCATAATTGAAATCGCAATCGTGCAGCGTTCCGTCCCAGCTCACATGAATCTGCGACCGGCACATCAGAGCGTCGATCGCTTCCGGGTTGAAAGACTCGCGTAACACCTGGAGATATCTCTCGTGCTCGCCGCTTCGCTCGAGATCATGCAAGAATCGTCCGATGGGCATGTTCGTGATCGCTATTAGCCGCGTGAATTGCAGTCCGAACCTGCTCTTTAGCTCCTTATGGTAGCCACTTTCGAGCTTTTCCTGATCCGGCGGAAGCGCGGGTCCGAGCGGGTTGTAGACCAGGTCCAACGGCAGGTGTTCGCGCCGACCGTAGCCAACGGTGTTGAGGCGCCTGATAACCTTCACGCTGTCTTCATACACGTGCGCACCACGTTGCTGCTTGACGTTCTCCGGCAAGTAGCATGGAAGCGAGGCGATCAAGTGTACGCCGTTGTCCCGGTAGAACTCGGGCAGATCGCCGTGCCCCTCTCGAAGCATGATGGTGAGATTGGTTCGCACCAACACGCGCAGGTCGTTGCTTCGCGCGATCATGACGAATCGCCGGAAGTTGGGGTTCATTTCCGGTGCGCCGCCGGTGATATCCAGCGTCGAGGCGCCGGCCCGCTTAGCGGCCTGAAGGACGAGCAGTATGGTTCGCCAGTCCATCTGTTCCGTACGTTTCGGCGAGGACTCCACATGGCAGTGACGACAGGCCAGATCGCAAGTCAGACCGATGTTGACCTGAATCGTCTCGATCGAATGTGCGCACAACGGTCCTCCCCGGTTGGCCTCGACGCGTTCGTCGAACTCGTTTCGTCCATGGACGGTCAGGGGTACTGCGATGGCCGTACTCATTGCATCAGCTCCCCCAGCGAATCAGGGTCCAGTAAATCGTCGCTCCGAGCGCAGCCCCCATCGGTAGCGTGGTCATCCACGTCGCGAGTATCTGCGCGATGGTCTTCCAACGCGCGGTGCGGCTGACCATGCCAATGCCGAAGATCGCACCGCAGGACACGTGCGTGGTCGAGACCGGGACGCCCAGGCGAGAAGCTCCCAGCACCAGTGCGGCAGTGACAAGGTTGCCTGTCAATCCCTGACCGGGGTTCAGGTCGGTGATGCGTTTGCTCATCGTTTCGGCGACCTTCCTCGAATTCAACAACCCGCCTATCGCCATCGCGGCTGCCACCAGTCCGAGCTTCCAGTTCACGCCGGCCGCACCGGCGGCGAGCAGCAAAGCTGCGATCTTGGGCGTGTCGTTCACCGCCCGAGCGAAGCAAACTGCGATGCCGCTGAGCGAATGGGTAGTGTCAACAAGGGCCAGTGCACTGACCCCAAGCACGCGGCCATCGTAGCGCTCGATGCACTGCTCGCGCGAGGCGAGTGTGAAACTCGGTCCACCGCCGACCGGAGCCGCAATGAGCGCTGCGCCGTCTTGCATCAGATGTACGGGTTGCGGCGCGGCGTCGCCGATGCATACACATGTCCGCCGCGTGATGCCCAGCCGGTGTCGTGTTCTGCGAAGAAGTGGATAGAGCACTGCCGCGAAGCCGAGCGCCAAGAACGGACTCACCAGAAGCGGGAGGAAGAAGCTCTCCCAAAGCCGGCCCAGGTTCGCTTGACCATGACCCACGACCAGGGCAACCCCGGCGAGCGCGCCGGTCAGTGCGTGCGTCGTCGAAGTCGGCATGCCCACGATGGTCGCCAACAGGATCGTTATCGCACCGGCAGCCGCAACCGAAATCAAGAGTTCGCCGCTTTGGGTGAGTTCCAGCGGGACGAGCCCCTTGCCTGTAAAGGACCTGGCGAGCGAACCGGCCAGCACGATCGACAGAACGCTGCCGGCGAGGGTCGCGATCGTCGTCCAGGTCAAGGCGGTGCGATAGCTAACCGTCCCGCTGCCGTACAACGTCGCGACACCCTTGAAGTTATCGTTGGCGCCGTTGCTGTAAGCGAGCCAGAAAACGGCCAGGATGAGTACGGCAAACGTCACGGGGTACCTGCTCTCGTCAAGGAGAAGGAGTTCCTATTCACCACGGCACGGATCTCACGGCACAAGCGGCGCAACAAATCGCCGCAGCTCGGGGGCATCAGTGAGACCGCTCGACACGCTCTGTACACGCCCGTTCGCGTCAATCACCGCAAGCGTCGGCAGGCCCTCAACGCCGAAGAGCTTGAGCAATTCAGGGGACGCGAGCAGTTCATGCGAGAGTGAAGCATGGGCTTCGAGGTATTGCCGCGCAGACGGTATGTTGTCGTCGACCGTGAGTGCCACGATCCGCACGCGGTCACCCCACTCGCGCGCCAGCGCGTTCAGCACCTCGCGCTGCACACGACACTGCGGACACCAGGTCGCCCAGAAGTAGAGGATTGCGGGTTTCCCGGTCAGTCCCGCCATCGCAAAGCTGCTGCCGTCCAGCGTTGAGGTCGCCTGGCGAGCCCAATCACCGCGTTCGGCGGACGACTCGATGTCGGACGTCGAAACGGATCCTTGGCGCGCGTGCGACTCACGGGCGGAACCCAGGTACATAACCGCGCCCAGGACCGGCGCTGTGAGTATGGCGAGCGCCACGACGGGACTCATCGCTCGTAACCGTCCCGGCCCATTCACATTACATCCACACACGATCGAAACCTCGCTTTCTCATCTACGAGCATCTCGCCTAACATCCGGTTTTTGGAGGCGTGTTGAGCTCGCACCGGCGCTTCAGCGCGCTCACTGCGTTTGTCAGCAGCAACCCTCGCCCTCGCAGCAGGGTGAGTCATCACTCAAACGGGTCTCCGCATAATCCCGCCCCTTGGTCTGACGCGGATCACGAACACCCGAGCCTTTGCAGTCGAACGGAGTCGCCGATCCGATGGGAACCTCCTCGACTGGCGGCACGGCGATGATCTCCTTCCCGTACGGGCCCTCCGGATCGGTCAGGATGCCAAACGTCTTATCGCAAACCGCCATTCGCTCACCGCGCCGAAGGGTGTGCCCATCGTCGTCCCAGACCTTTTTCCACGGTCCCTGGTAGATCACCGCCTGGTTCCGCTCCAGGCAGGGGCCGTCCTTTCCTTTGAAGGCGCGAACCGTAACCGAGCGAAACTCAATGCCGTCGATCACCTGCCAAGGCCGCTCCTGTCGGGCGAGAATCTCCACGCCGTAGAACCCAGCCTGCTCGAAATGCTCAAGAAACCGATCCTCGCGGAACGCGCCGGCGATACAACCACTCCAGAGTTCGGGTTCGTTGAGGATGCGAGGGGTCGGGTCCTCGTCGCAGACGATGTCGGAGATCACCGCCCGTCCGCCGCGTCTCAGAACCCGAAAGATATCGCCGAACAGGCGCCGCTTATCCTCCGGCCTCACAAGGTTGAGCACGCAGTTCGACACTACAACGTCAGCGCAGCCGTCGCCGACGGCGGGTTCGTCTCGTCGCAGCCGCGCGCATTCGGCCTCAAACCGGCTCATCGCATCCATCGTCGTGACCGGGTGGTCCAGCAGCCATCGCTCGGCGCGCTCGATGTCCAGAGCCATGTCCTGAATCCGGGCCTTGGCGAAGCGGACATTGGCGTGGCCGAAACGTTTCGCCATCTCGCCCTGGTACTTCCGCGCCAACGCCAGCATCGCGTCGTTGAAGTCGACACCGACGACTTGCCCCTGCGGTCCGACCTTCCGGGCAAGCATGTAGCAGATCTTGCCCGAACCCGAGCCCAGATCGACAACGGTTTCACCCTCTCGCACGTGGGGGGACGGGTCGCCGCAGCCGTAGTCTTTCTCGATGATCTCCTGCGGCAACTTATCGAGAAGGGCCTCGTCGTAACTCCCTTTCGGACAGCACAGACCCGGCTCGACCTTCTCAGCGGCACGTGCGTATCGGCCGATCACCGATCGCTCGACATCGGTTTCAGATACGGTCCTTCCGATTTGCAGGCTGCTCGTATGCTCTAGCGTGGATTCCATTCATCGACTCCTGCGTTGCGGAGCGGCTGGCCCCGGCGTACTCAACTCACTTGTTTCCTCGAGCGGCGGTTTGGCTCGCCCTGCATTCAAAACTCGTGCACGAAGACGAAATCGTTCGCCCGGGCACCGCCATGACATGCGGTGCAGGTCGAGACCTTGCCCTCGGCCACGATCTTCCCATCCAGCGCCATGTTGGCCCAAAACCAGTTGTTGTTTGCTGGACTGAATCCCTGAACCTTCCACATCACGGTGAGCGCGGCTTCGGTGACGCTGGGACTCGTGCCGATATTCTCTTTGACGATGATCGAACCATCCGGAAGCGCACCGTTGAAAGTGCTCAGAGCCGACTCGACTTCGCCGTTGATAAACACCTGCGACATAGGTCCGTGCGGCAACACACTCGAGAAGGTGCCCTGGTGATCGGGAAACTGCGCCCACTCCTGATAAGGGTCATCCTGCGTGATCAGGGTGAAGAGCTTCGCCCCGGTAGGCGAATCCTCCGGGGGATCATCCGCCCCGGGCATCGCCGGACACCCCACAGCGGCACCGAGAACAGCCAGCGCGAGACCGCCGACGGGAAGCAGGCTCAAAACGCTTGTCAATCTGAATAACCTGTTCATCACAAAGCTCCTTGGGTCTCATATGAACACTTAGACAAAAGTCAAACGTCTTTTCTAATCGTGCGTCCGGTAATCCCTAAACGGAGCCAAGAATGCCCGCACGCGTTCCGGGACGCGCCCCTGGGGCCACCTTGCGAGGGTCTCTTGCAGGTCCGTAAACGGCGCGCCGCACCGGTGCTTTTTAACCGCCGCCTCGTACGAACAGTCCGCCGCCCTGCGCAGTGCGTTGAACTCGGCCACCGTCCAGTCAACGTTATGTCGCTCGACCGCGCCGTCCTCCGAAACCACGATCACCTCCGGGCCACGAAGGCGGATGCGTGTGGTGTCACGGGGCGACTGCACCTCGATAAGGGTGTGCGTCCCCGCAACGTGGTTGACGGCCCGGGCCGCGTTCACCTCAACCTCGTCCTGATCCAGCGCCGACAGCACGACGAACCCCGGCTGATCCTCGGTCATGCCGATGGCCAGGAACCCGCCGGCGAGATTCTGGGTGAACTCCACGGAGTCGGCGTTGGCTATCGTTCCGAGACGCTCGTAGGCTGCGTAGACCGTCACGGTGATGACGCCCAGAAGCAACGTCACGGGAATGGGCCGCCAACCACCCGACTGCGCCTGACCAACCGACATCGGTGCGACGACACTTGCCTCGTCTACCGCTTCCGGTTCAACGGCCACGACACGTTCTTGGCTCATGTCAGGTGCCTCATTTCGCAGAAAAAGCGCGTACCCGGACCACGTCCCCAACGGATCGTCGCGAGAGCGCATGCTGTCCGTAGCTACTGGGGGCAACAGGACCCCGGCCCAACGGCACGAGGTATGCCGGGCAAACCCGGCACTATCGTTCGCCGCTACCGGCAATCTGCTTTCGAGCGGCTGCCGGATCAGGCGTTGCGTGCCTTCTGAAGGGTTAGTCGTGGCGTGCGCCGGAAGCCTTACTTCCCGTTCTGCCGGTCTGCGCCGGGCGTGGCTTGGCGGAGCGCTGATTTGATGTGCTGCACGGTGTCCTGCGAAACGTGTCCAGCAACCTGCGCAGGCGGATCGTCGCAGTAATGATCGGATATAAGTCTATTGAGGACTGTTATCTGACGTGTGTAGCGTGAGCAGCCACGGCACATGACCACGTGGAGTCGCAGACCCATTCGCCGCCACAACGGCAGCTCACGATCGAGTCCCTCCGATGCGAGTCGCGTAGCTTCCTTACAAGATAACATCATTCTTCCTCGACGGCGCCGGATTGGAACCAGTTCGCCTCCAGGCAGGCGCGAAGTCGCGCCCGTGCCCGGTGGAGGGCCACCCATAGGTTAGTCGGCGTGATTGACAATACCTTACATACTTCATCCGGCTTCCAACTGTCCACGACACGCAGCGTGAAGGCTTCGGCCAATCGATCGGGCAGCGCCTGCAAACAGCTCTGCAGGACGTTCCAGAAATCGGCCCGTTGCTGAAGCTCTGCGGGGTCGATCTCGCATCGTTTGGGCCCCACGATCCACGACCCCTTCTCATCGAACCAGGCATCGATCGTCGGGTCCGTCGCATCGATGGATTCCCCCTCGCCTTCGCGATAGCGCTTCCGGTAATGATCGGCGATCTTTCGGCGCAACAAGCCGACCAGCCAGGTACGGGGACTCGAATCCCCGCGAAACCCCTCGGCGGCCGTGAGTGCCCCGAGAAACGTCTCCTGGAGCACGTCCTCGGTGATATGGCGATCTCGCAAACGTGGCAGTGCGTACCGGAACAGGTAGTCGGCATGCTCGTCGACCCACGCTTCGACGACGTGGAGTTTCGGCCCGGAGTCTGCCGAAACCGACGTAGCCTTCGCGTCCTTCTCTTTCGACCTTGTCATACGCTTTCCGTTCGACATCGATACGATGACCGCGACCAGTCGGCCAGTTGTACCACGCACCGCCGCGCGATTCTATCCCGCCCCCGCAGTTTCTGACAGCCGGTAACGCCAACTGGGGAAACGACCTTGCCGAGGGCATCAAT
>CBDUZY010000046.1:0-11090 GCA_965371825.1 uncultured bacterium | reverse complement strand
CGATGAAGCAGCGTGGAACAGCTACTTCCTCAGCGAGTCGTTTCGTACGATGAGCGAGGACCCGCTCCGTATAGCACGCCTGGGACTGGTCAAGGTTGCCCGCACCTGGAACCCCTTGCCCAATGTTCGAACATACCGATCGCCTCTGCCGCTGGCGATTTCCGCGGTCTGGACGCTGTCCACGTTCGCCTTCGCCGTTGCCGGTGCTATTATCATGTGCGCGACCAGCGGGCGCGGCGAATGGCGCGTAGTCGTCTTTCTTCTGCTGCCGGCGTTGTACTTTACGGCGTTGCACAGCCTGTTCGTCGGAAGTGTGCGCTACCGCCTGCCCGCCCTGCCGATGCTCGGGATCCTCGCCGCGTTTGCCCTCGCCGCGGTGATCCGACGGATCCAAGAGCGACGGGAACGGCGGCGAAGCTCTTGCGGCTAAGAAGGCCGTTGCCCACACGGAGCTGCCGACTTCAAACCGCTCACGCCCGGCTGGGGTGAAGTCGCAACCGGAACACGGAATCTTGACAACCGACCCACAGACACTCGGCTCGAGAAGGCGGATATGGAAGGCCGTCTGCGTATCCATCGTGGTGCTGGGCGCAGCTTTCGTCGCCGCGGAGTCCATCTACCGACATTACACCGATCCCGAGCGCGTCCGCGCTGTTGCCGAGGACTATCTGCAGAGCTACGTAACCGGGCGGGTTACGATCGGCTCGGCCACTGTCTCCCTGTTCAATGGTGTACGCCTCTTCGACGTATCGATCTCGCAGCCGCCTCAATCGACGGAGGTCGGGAATCGCCCGGTCTTCTCTTGCGAGGAAATCGAGATAAGCCACAGTCCGCTGGCAGCCCTTGTCGGCCGACTGGAGATCCGCTCGCTCGTCGCATTTGAACCCACCTGCACGATCGTCCATAACGCCGCCGTCGGAACCACAAACTTGCCCGAGCTGTTTCACGGCGTCGGCGGAGGGACGGCTCTCAGCACGGTATCGCTCCCCACCGTCGAGCTGCGCAACGCCCGAGTGCGCGTCCTCGATCGCCGCTCCGACGGAGACCACGAGGTAGAGAATCTCAGACTGACGGTTCGCGGGCGGCCATCCAGGAAAGACGCCCGGCTTTACGACGTAGTGTGGCAGGGAACTGAAGACTCGGCGGCGAGAGGTCACTCCCAAATCGATCTACGAACCGGCTGCCCTCGTAACGTCTTCGGCGGCCTACCCGCCATGTCGGTCGAGGCGGTCATGCTGGCCGTCAACGCTACTTACGACGGCGCCGGCGCCCTGCGGGATCTGCTCGGGCTGGGCGGAAAGGTCCGGGCCCGCGACTACAACCTGATCGACGACTCGTCCTCCGATCGGCCGAGATCAGTGACCATCGACCTGCAAGACGCAACGGTCTCGATTCCCATCGACGACGAAGACGCCTCCCACCCACTTAACCGGCGCTACCTTCGATTCAACGACGTTAACGGAACGGTGCAATTCACGACCGAGGAGATCAGGGCGACCTTCACAGGGTCGTTTTACGGAAGTGCGTGCGAGGTCTCCGCGGTCCTGCGTGGAGGCCTGGACGAGTGGACCTCGCTTGACGACGTCGATTTCGAGGCGGAGCTGAGCGTAACCGAACTCCAGCTACCGCGCCCCGATTCCGGTACAGATTCCGGCACAGATTCCGGCGCACCGGAAGAGCAGCGCCGGTTCATCAACGCCTGGCCTAGGCTGGCCAGGTTTTACGAACGTTACGATCCCACAGGTCCGGTGGATCTTACGCTCGCGGTAGTGAAGCGCGCCGGTGAGGAAGAGTCGCTTGTACTCCGCCGCGCCGTCGTCATCGCCAGGGGAACATCCGCCTCCTACCATCGCTTTCCATACCGCATCGACAAACTGACGGGAAACGTGGAGCTTACACCCAACGGCGTTTGGATCCGCCGGCTCTGCGGGGAGCACGCGGGCGGAACGATCTGTGTGGACGGGTCGCTCGAACACCCTGGCAAGCACGCGGCGGCGGACATCAAGGTCACCGGCAGGAACGTCCCCATAGACGATCGTCTTCTTGATTCCCTGAAGCCGAATTACCGCAAGATTTGCGAGGAGTTTTCGCCGGAGGGCACGATCAACGTCGCGGTTACCCTCACTCGCCCAAGCGGTACGCCCGGCGACGGCCCGGCGCCGTGGAACAGGTCTACGACGGTAACATTCGACGACCTGCGTGCTTCCTACGAGAAGTTCCCCTATCCGGTTGAGGGGCTTACCGGCACGCTGCGGCTCGACCGCGATCGATTCGAAATCGTCGATCTGTCCGGGCGATCCGGAGATGCCCGAATAGACCTGTCCGGGGCACTGGAGTGCGATGCATCTGGGGCGTACGGCTTCAACCTGGATATACGCGCGACAAATGTGCCGTTTGACGACCGGCTACTCGATGCCCTTCCGCCGGACCTGCGCAAGACCATTGAACCGCTTCATCCCGGCGGGCAATTCGACGTGGAAGGAACGTTGTCGCGCGACCTTCACACGCCCCATACGACGCCGCGGTTGGCTGTCACACTCGCGGGGGCTTCCATCCGTCATGAGGCCTTCCCCGTCGAGATAACGGACATTCATGGCCGACTCGACATAGCCGCCGGCGAGATCCTCGCATCAGACCTCGTCGGGAAACGCGACGACGCGACCATCTCCGCCGGCGGCGCTTACCGGCGCGAAGGAACGAACGCCGGGCTCGACATGACCGTCCAGTGCCGGAACCTGCGCGTCGATGACGCACTGCGCGCCGCCGCCCCACCGAAACTGCGCGACCTCCTGACGACCTGGCGCGTGGACGGCCCGCTATCCGCCGACGTGCAATTGAACTCTGATCCGCAAGGCGGCCAGGCGGCGCTTACCTATCGGACCGTGGTCAGAATGGACGGAGTGAGCGTCACCCACCCCTTGTTCCCCGCTCCGTTCACCAACGTGCGCGGAGTAGTGACCTTCGACGATGCCGGGTCAAGGGCGACGGACGTCCAGGCCTTGTACGACTCGGCCACCGTCCAGGTCGACTTCGTCATTGAAGCGACCGAGAGCGGCAATAGCGCAACGATAGCTGTCGTGGCGAGCGACATCGTCCTTGACCGGAACTCGCGGACAATCCTCCCCGACGCTTGGCAGGCGACCTGGGATCGGCTCCAGCCGACCGGACGGATCGACCTTACTATCGACAGACTGCACTTCGAGAGAGGCGACCCGAACGGAACTCGTGAATGGGATATTGACGGCACCATTCAACTTCGCGACGTCGCCCTGCCCGGAATCGCCGATGCGGATCGTCTCTTGGGATCGGTAAGCGTAACCGGCGCCTTGGTCGATCGACTCGCCGGCACGACTCTCGCCGGTTCGATCGACTTGGCGACCGCGGGACTTCTTGGCCGATCCCTGCAAAACGTGACTACGCCCTGGAGCTACGCCAGGACAGCGGATGGCGGCGGTCGATTCGCCCTCGACGACATCCGTGGCGAACTCTACGGCGGCTTAGTGACAGCCCGAGCGGAGGTCCTCTTCGACGGTGCCAGAACAGAATATGAGTTGTCTTCGACCGTATACGGTATGGACATCAAACCGTTCTTGAACGCGGTGGTCCTCGAGAGGGCGCCAGCGGCGACCAAGAAACCGATCGATGTGCGCGGGCGGGCCGATAGTCACATTAATCTGTCCGGCAGGGTCGGCGACACGCACTCGAGACGTGGCACCGGAGGCGTCGAAATAATCGACGGCTACATTCATAAGCTGCCGCTCATCATCGCCATCCTGAACGTCCTCGACCTCACCGCGCCGAACGACGACGCGTTCGACGACGCGGCGGCGGACTTCTACATTGTGGGTGACGACGTTTATCTACAGAACATCGTCCTTCGTGGCGGCGTGCTCGCCCTGGTAGGCTCGGGGTCGATGTCGCTTCGGCACCTCTCCGTCGATTTGAATCTCGTCAACGTCACGCCTGAGCAGTGGACCAGGCTACCTATCCTGACGGAAGTCATCGAGGGGGCGTCGCGAGAGCTGGTCGAACTGCGTGTTACGGGACCGATCGAGCAGCCGACGGTACAACTAAGACCGCTACCGAGACTAAACGACGAACTCAGGAAGTTGTTTCAGAGGAAGAAGCCGAAGAAGGTCACGCCGGACGGATCGTAACGGACCCCCACCGACCACCGATTACTCGTGTGCCCGGGGCTCGAGTCGATCCCCGTGCGGTATTCGTGATCAGTCAAGCTATCGTGACTTACGCGGCCGCACTGCTGGGCTGATGCTGCTTTGCCAGCTCGACCAGAACATCGAAGTCAGCCGGCGAAGCGATCGCCATCTCGCTGAGCATCTTACGATTCACCTCGATCGTGCAAGCCGAGAGTCCAAATATGAACCGGCTGTAGTTGATACCGCGCATCCGGCACGCGGCCGTGAGTCGTGTCACCCAAAGCGCCCGAAACTCGCGCTTGCGACGACGACGATCTCGGTAGGCGTTGCATCCCGCACGGACCAGGGCCTCCTTCGCCAAGCGCCAACGCTTACCGGCTGGACCGCGGTATCCGCGGACCTCTTTTAGGATGCGGACCTTCTTGCGGTGTCGAGCCGCTCCGTATGTCGCTCTACTCATAGTCCATGAACTCCACCGCGATCCTGAGTCGTCGTCTTTCCGAAGACCGTTCGCTTACCAGCCTAACCCTCGCCCAGGGCAACCTTGATGCGCTTGCCAATCGCACCCCCGATCACCGCCGGGCGGCGCATGGTCCGGCATCGGTCGCCGCTCTTGCCGCTCATCAGATGCCCTGAATTGGTTCGCTTATGTCTGACCTTGCCTCGCGCGGAGACGCGAAATCGCTTCTTGAGGCCTTTGTGCGTCTTCATTTTCGGCATGGCGTCTTTGTCCTTTACCGGAACCTACCTGTTACTCTCTTCCCATCCACCGGGCCGGCGACCAACCGTACGTCCGCCGGAGCCCCGCATTGTACCTCCATCGGCCCCGCCTGCAACCCGTACCGGTCCGCGTGATATTTGGCCATTTGGCCCCGCTACCCCTCAGCCCCACATCGGGGGAGGGATTCCCCGCAGCCCGCGGCCACTTGTCTTGCCCGGATCGCAGGGGGACTCGGCCCGACGTACCGGCAGTCTCGCCGCCCTCGGCAGTCGCCCCGCGCCACGGCGGGATCCGGTAGCGAGGCACCGTTACGGTCACCCCAACGGCGGTGGGAGCAGGCCGGCGCGGATCAGGTCCTTCGCCCCCGCTTCCAGCGCCACAACGACGTCCTCGAGCGCTTTGTAGACGATATCCGCCCCAGCCTGGTGCAGGCGGGCGATAGCGGTAGTGCCGCAGGACAGGCCAACCCCAAACAGCTCGGCCCGACCTACCGCGCGAACCAGCGAGGCGGTGGCCGCGACCACGATGGTCCGATCATCGTCCGCAGATAACCCCCGCAGCTCCGCCGGACGGCGACGTGGGTCGGTATCGAGCGACTCGGTCCGCTCCAGGAAATGAGCCAGCCCTGCCCGGTCCAGAAGGGCCCGACGGGCGGATACGTTGGAACCCAACGTAACGGCGCAACACGACCCGCACTCCGCCAGAGCTCTTACGGCGGCAGCGACCCCCGGCTGAGTCTCACACGTCCCGACGGACGCATCCGACTCGGCGTACTCGGCGAAACGCCTGTGGTATTCCGCGACCTTGACATCCGCAGCGCCGGGCAGAAGGTCGGCGTCACGCCCCTTCGTACGAATCAAACGGCGGAACGTGGCCTCGTCGAGCCTTGACCAGCCCACCTCGGCCGCGACGGCACGGTGGGCGACGTATCGCATAGGCATGACGTCAAAGATGGGCCCGTCGAGTTCGATGATGAAACGCATGTTCGCACCTCCTACCGCGTGCGAACGCTATCGCCTTTGCGATTCGTCTTCAACCGCCCCGCCGTCCCGCTCCACGGAGGCGGATCCGTTCGAGATGACATCGCCGTCGGGCTGAGCCATGTAGACGTGCAATCAGATGTTATGGACCCGAGCCCCCGCGCGCAACACAAAGGGCGACCCCCACCAGAGGGGTCGCCCCTTCACTCGTGTCGTTAGGTCTTTCCCCGGCGACTTTACGTCACCCGATCGGCAAAAGCACCTTCGCTAGCGAGGGAAGCAGAACGACTTACCTTTCCAGGTCGGCATCGTGGCGACCATGAAGGAGCCGCTCTTGGTGCGAGCGACGGCCTTGATCGTGGTCTTGCCGAACTTCGCCGTCAGGACGTTCTTGCACGCAGTCGGGGTGGGGTTGTGGGTGTTGAAATTCTTGTTCTTGGAACGGGCCCAGCGCGAAACCTGCGCCGAGGTACAGGTCTGGATGATCGCACCCTTGTTGATCCAGTTCGCGAAGCTGTTCAACGTGGTCGGCGTGGGACGCACACACGTTGCGTTACCCTTCGTCTGGTTCCAGAGGGTCTTGTACGAGTTGATCTTCCTCTCGAAGTTGGTCCAGCAGCCCTTGTAACCGGACGCGCAACCGGTCGAGGTGATTCGCTTAGTCGTCTTACGAACCGAGTTCTTGCGGGTGTTGCCGGTTGTGTTCCAACCGGTGTTCCCCGAGCCGTACGTATCGCCCGAGTAGTTCCCGTAGTTCGAACGCGTGCGTGTGCCTCCACGTCCCTTGATCGTCGTTGGCATCAGTTTTTCTCCAAAATGTACCATGGTACCTGTCGAACTTCCGACGTTGGGCTACATCGGTGTGTAAGACGGGCGTCTTGAGAAATGGAAGCTCACGTGAAACAGCTATAGGGACCGCGAGGGTGGCGTCGGCGCGTACTGGTTCGGTCCCTGCGCGGCCGATTTGCGCTTGTGCACCCGCGCGCAAAACCGCGATTGGAGCCGGGAAACGCCTATTTCCCTGCCCCAATCTCGCGAATCGGGTACGCCAACGTAGCAAGCGAAGTCCAGGCACGCGGCGAGAAACGCGCGCCCGCATCGGGAAAAAAACTTTGCGCAACTCGCTTATGCCTGTGAAACCAGATGGAGGAAGGCAACGCCTTGACGTATCGTCCTAGCTTTCGACAAAACCCGCGGCGTCTCTTCGCAATCGCCGCAACCCCTCGAAAATGCGCGACTTCACGACCGATTCCGAGATGTCCAGCACCTCCGCGATCTCGCGCCTAGGGAGTTCCTCCACGTAGCGCAAGCGCAGTACCTCACGGTGGGTCTCCGGCAGGCCTGCAACCAGCTCGACCAATCGCGATCCAACCTCGTCCTTCGCCAGTCGGGTCAGGTGGCCGGTCAGAGCTTCCTCAACCTGTGAGGCCGCGGGGAGGGCAAAACCATCCTTCCGCACCGCCCGTGCCCTGAGGGCGTTCAGGCAGTGGTTACGCGCGATTTTATATACCCAGGGCCGGAAGGAGTCGGGAACCTGTGACGCCCCGACGACCTTGAAGAAGATCTCCTGGACTGCGTCCTCCGCCTCCTCAACCGATCCCAAGTAGCCCCAGCAGAAACGCAATAGCGCGTCACGGTAAAGCTTGTGCAGCAGGCTCGCTGCGCTGGGGTCGCGGTCGCGCAAACCGACCACGAGAGCGTGCGTGCGATCCTCCCCCGACCGCTCAACGGGCTCGCCCGGCGCTTTCACAGACGTTCCTCCGGAAGCACTTTGCGACGTTTGGAGCACCCCCCTGGCGCTACGACCAATAACAGTCTAGCACCGAACTTGGCCGATCCAAACCTCCGCATGTCCCGCCCCGCCTCCCCTGCGGCCAGAGCATGAGCTGATGCCGAGCCTATTATATCAGCGCGCCGGCAACGGCGGCGGGCGTACACCCTCACCGCTGCTCACCTCGTCCAGCGCCTCAAGGGCTTCCTTGACGCTCTGCAGCCCTGTCGGATAGTCCCACCGATCCGGACCGTAGAGGGAAAGCAGCAGAAGCAACGTCTTGCGCTGTCCGTCCAGACCCCATTCTCCGAGGTTCCTGAACTGCTCCAGAGCCTCCAGGACCAAATCCTGAGCGGCTTCGTAGTCCGCCTCCTTGTCACCGTCCTGGGGCGGGGGGCGTTCGACCAGGATCGTGCTCAACCGCAACTGAACCAGGAGGGCATCGACCAGACCGTCATCATGGCCTGTCTCGACGACCTCCAGCATCTCGATCACCTCCCCTAGAAGTCCCTCAGCCTCCTCGAAATCCCGGTCTTTGTCGCGGCCCTCCGGGGCCGGGCGCGAAACGAGAAGCGACGCGAGTGTTACCAGCGCTGGTCCGGCCTCGCCCTCACGCCCCAACCGGCGAAATGTCGCCAGGGCTGACCGTAACGGAGACTCCGCCTCATCGCCCTTGTCCTGGGCAATCAGGCTCTCCGCCAGACGGTTCTCAGTCTTGGCTACGGCGAGATCCTGCAGATCGCTGGTCCTCTGCGTTTCCTTCTCTATGTACTCCTGCTCACGGTCCATCCATACGGACACCGTCGTAACCATGGAAACCATGGCCACGAGAAAGAAAGCGAACAACCGGTGACGTGCCACGAGTTTACGGAGTTGATACAACGCACTGGCCGGACGGGCGAGAATCGGTTGATCGGTTAAATAACGTTCGATGTCCTCGGAAAACGCGGCGACACTCTGATATCGGCGCCCGGGCACTTTTTCCAGGGCCTTCAGCGCTATTGTCTCCAGGTCCCCGCGCAAGGACCGATCGATCGAACCCGGGCGACGGGGCGCCTCTTCACATATCACGCGAACCGCCTCCGGCAATGCGACTTTCCTGACCTTGTAAGGAAGACGGTCGGTCAATAGCTCATAGAAAACGACGCCTAGCGAATAGACATCGCCGCGGATGTCGATCTCTTCGGCGCTGCCCCGCGCTTCCTCCGGACTCATATAGGGCAGCGTACCCATGATCCTGCCGACCTGTATGGAGACCGTCTTCAGTGTCCCCTCGGGATCGGCAATCCGCGCGAGGCCGAAGTCCAGGACCTTGGGCCGCCCTTCGTCGTCTACGAGTATGTTCGTTGGCTTGAGATCACGGTGGATCACACCGCGTTGGTGAGCATAGTTGACCGCATGACAGATGTCTCGAAACAGACGTAAGCGGTCCCGACGGGGCACGCTCCGCTCCCGGACAAACTGGTTGAGCGGCTCACCGCGCACGAGTTCCATTGCGAAGAACGGCTGACCGTCGTCCGCCCGACCTCCCTCGTAAACGGCCGCGATTCCGGGGTGCTTGAGCCGGGCGAGTGTCTGGCCTTCACGCTCAAAGAGCCTTATTCGATGTTCGTCAACGAACGGACCGCCCCGAACCACCTTGATGGCTACAAGCCGTTTGGGAACCTGCTGCTCGGCCTCGTAGACGATTCCCATCCCCCCTTCGCCCAGCTTCCGCTTTATTGAATACGACCCGATATGCGTCGGCAAAGGTGGGACTGGCGGTGTGGCGGCGGTTGTGACGGCGGCGATGCTCGCCCGGAACTCAGCCGCGCGAACCCGGCAGGACTCGCATTCCTCCAGGTGCTCCGTAACGTCCGGAGCGTTCCGGTCGAGCCCGCTTAGGAGATCATCTTCTGTTAAGTGACAACTCATTACCGGCGCCTGCCGTCCTACGCCATAACGCCCAAGAGCCCGGAAATGATGCCCGGGGCCCTCGCGACACCCTCATCATATCGTCGACGTGGGACGCCTGGCGACGATGTGCGATATTTTTGAGTTTTTCATCCGTCGCCCGGCCGGTTCGCGTGTTGTTAAAGGTAGGAATGTGGTCCGCCACACGGCGCCATCGGGGGGGTGGCGCCCAGCGGGACCCGGCCGAGCCCGGCGGAAACGGAAGAAGCAAGGCTCGAATGTGGGGCGCTGCGCTCCAAGGCGGCCCGTGGCGTTGACACGCTTGCGGGATTCGCGGTATAAAACCGGACCGAGGAGTCGGAGGACCGCTCTCGGTAAAGTGAGTGTGTAGTTCTTGTGGCGACCACGGTCGTGTGGTCTCCGGGAAGTTTGTGGAGGTATTGATGCCATGGTCAGTCATAGTCTGAGACGACCGCGATCGAAGCGGAACGCGTTTACGCTGATCGAGCTGCTCGTCGTCATCGCGATCATTGCCCTGTTGATCGCGATTCTGCTTCCGTCGCTCGAGGCGGCACGGCGCGCCGCAAAGCAGAACGCTTGCGTGTCGCACATCAAGAACATCGCGACGAGCAGCCGCGTGTACGAAGCCGACGATGCTTCCGGATGGGGCATCCCCGTACACCCGCTGCAGTACCGTCAGGATCCCACGAATCCGACCTTCATCGGCGCCTACGAGTACGGCGGCAAGAGTGGTATCGGTTCGCCCGAATGGAACGGCGGAACCCACTTTCTGCAAAGCAAGTACGGTACGGAGTCCGGCTTCGGTCCGGCTTCTCGGCCGATGAACGCCATCCTCTACAAGGGCGGGTTCAAGGACAACATCGACAGCCGCACGGGAAGGATACAGGACACTCAGCTCGAGCTCGAGCTGTTCCAATGCCCCGGCGACGATGGCCCCCCGCGTGCCGCGCACTGCGAGGATTGGGTCGCCAACAGCGAGAGGTCGTCCTACGACCACTTCGGCAACAGCTACGCCGCGAACATCTTCATGACCGCGTCCGGTGCTACGGAGATGAGGACCAACTCACCGTACCTCCGGCCGGTCACTCGCGTGCCCACTCCGGCACGGACACTCTACTACGAGGAGAACATCGGACGGTGGGCGTGGTCATGCCGCCGCGAGATCGACCAATGTACCTGGATAGGTCAGGGTGTGGACCCGGGACCCACGAAGTCCGTCCGCGGTTGGCACGGCAAGGACTGGACGTTCACCCGCTCGTTCGTTGATGCCCACGCTGAAAGTCAGAGGATCTACATTGAGGGCACCGAGGACCGCGATGGCTATTCGCTGCACTACAGAAGCGAGCGCCTCGAGTCGTACCCGGGATGGGGCACGGTGGAAGGCGACTACGAACAGTACCAAGGTATTATTGTGCGAGGAGACGGCTGGCAGAAGGACACACTGCCCGCAGAGACGATTGGGACCGGTCTAATGGCCCCGGGCCAGGGTCGCCCATCGTACGCGGGCTGCGTTTACACTGATTAACGCAGGGCCAGCGCGAGGCGCC
>CBDUZY010000045.1:0-11116 GCA_965371825.1 uncultured bacterium | reverse complement strand
AAGTGGCCCAACGACGTTCTCGTCGGCGATCGCAAGCTCGGTGGAATCCTCATCGAATCACGTCGCCGCGACGAGACGGCAGCCTATGTGGTCGGAATCGGGATCAACTGCCTCCAGCAGCGGGGGCACCTCACGGGACAGCTAGCGACCTCGGCTACGTCGCTCGATCTCGAGTCCGACGAAGCGATCGACCGCACCGACCTCGCGGTCGCTCTGCTCACCGAGTTCGACCGCCGGCTCGGCGACCGCGGCGGCTGGAACGACGAGCATCTACGCGACGCGTGGCTCGCTCGTTCGGAGTCGATCGGACAGCGCATCCGACTAAAACAAGGCGGCAGGGTATACTGCGGCTCGGTGGTCGATCTGGATCCGACCGCCGCCCTCGTGGTGCGCCTCGATGAGGGCGGGATCCGGGTGTTCAGCGCCGCCGAGACGACGATCCTCGAGCGAAACGCGCCGGCGGGTCCGTAGAGGACAATCGGACGACCCGCCCGCAGCGAGGCGACGAACGAGTCCCACGGGCAGGAGGCCCTTGCATGGCGAAGAGCGGGGCGCGGAACACACGGGCTCGGCGCAGGCGTCGGCCGCACACTCGCGCCGGGCCGTTCCAAGGACAGGGACCACGGACGCGCCAACGCGGGTACAGTGACGTGCCGGGGGAGGGCGTGTCGCGGCAATCAGCCGGTACGGTCCCTCGTGATGGAACGGATCGCCGCGGTAGCCTGGGCGATGCCGTTTGGCCCGCGGCATGCGCGTCCGCACTTCTCGGCGTCACAACGGCGATGGTGATCGTCGGGCTGTCCGCTCAATTGCACGCCGCTCTCGCTCCACAGCATGCCGCAACCTCGGGTGGAGTCCGACATGCCACGGTTGTCGGCGCGGCACTGTTGTCTTTGGCTGTCGGTGTTCGTATGCCACAGCGGTTCGCGATGTGGCTGTGCTCGATGGCGTGGCGGCGATTCGTCACTCGCGGGTTGCGGTCCGACATGTCCGACGTCGTGATCGGGCCGGGTGCCGCCGATCGTCCCTTGTATTGGCTCGCCTTCTCGGTCATAGCTCTCGTTGCGGGAATCCTCATCGCGTTGCTGCCGCTTTCGGTGACGTGTGCCGGTGCCTTGTACGCCTGGGCGCACGCGAACTTCGTATGGTCCGCGCTGCCTCTCGAGCTGCTGCACTTCGCGATTTCGCTGGCAACGGTACTGTGTCCGCTTGCCTTCCTGGGGCTTGCCGTTTCTTGCGCACATCACCTCTGCTGTCGCTTCGGCCAATGGGACACTCGGGCGACCGCGTGGCTCATGATCGGCGCCGCGCCCGGTACGTACATCGCGACGGTGGCGTCCGCGGAGGGCACATCGAGTGCCCCGGCATTGATCGCCGCCGCGCTTCCGGCGCTTCTGGTCTCGCTGTGCGCAGCCGTCCTGGGATCGTCCCGCGGCAGCGGTTCCGTGCCGGAGGCTGCGGACGAAGCGGCGCCGCTGCCGATCTGGAGCGATCGCTGGCCGAAACTGCTACGGGCGAGCATCGTCGCCGCCGGTGCCGTAAGCGCATGTGCGATGACGGTCTGGAACGCATGTCTCGCGGAGTCTGCAGAGCACCGCGGCTTGTTCATCGGTGTGATGGTCTTCGCTTTCGGTGTTGGAGTGCTGGCCGGGTGCCGCAAGAGCCGATTCGGATCACGATCCATCGGCGGTTTCGGCACGGCCGTCGTGTTGGCGGGTGTGGTTCTGGCACTGGGAAAGCTCGGTCTCGCGAGCGGTGGATGGGGCAATCCGGTCTTCACCGGTGCGCTCGCCTGCGCCGGCGTCGCCGCAATCGGCTTTGCCACCGCCTATGGCCGACAGACTCTGCTGACTCGCGTGGCAAGCCGCTCGTCAGTCGGCGCCAGGATACTGGCACGGCTCTTGGTCTTTGGGGCCCTCATGGTTCTCCTCGGCGGTCCGCTTGCGATGGGTGTCCTGGGCGAGAGGGCCACGCTGATGCTGCTCGCTCTGTTCTTGATCGCCTTGGGGGGGACGCTGATCATTCACGAACCGGGATACTCACCGCAAGTGCGACGGGCGCGGCTGTGCGCCGTGTTCGCCGCGATCGCCACGATGATCGCGCTCACCGCGCGTCCGCTAAGGCCTTTTGACCCGCCCATCGCGGATTCCGAGACCTCGCGGGGGCGGGACGCGCACGACGCCACGTCGCGCGCCGCGCAAACTTCGGTTCCTCCAAATAACGACCGATAAGAACGGAGCCGACACCGGCTGCCCGGCGGACGCCCCCAGCCTGTTGAAAAAGGGCGCCGGACAGGTGTGGCACCGGTTTCAAACCGGTGCAAACACGGGTTGAAAACCCGTGCCACACCTTGTTCAACAGCCTGCTAGGCCGGCAGGTGTGTCTGGCTGCGCAAACGGTCCACGAAGACCTCGCGGGCAGTGCGTACGGACGGCAGTGAAGAAAGGGAGAACCTCATGAAAGTGTCGACATCGCCTCGACGCGGCACGAATCGTCTTCTCAGGATCGCCGTTGGAGTTGTCCTGCTGTTGACGTGTATGCGTGTGTGGATCGGTCCGGTGCCTTTGGCGGCGCGAGCGGAGGCGCAAACCTTCAACCCGGCCCTCCAACGCAAGCAGGTCCTGGACGAGGCCCGTCGCACCAACCAGCTTCTATCCGATATTAAGCGGATTCTGGAGTCCCAGACGCTTAATGTGCGAATTGAGGGTGCCGATAACCTACCCGGTAGCCCCCCGGTTCCGCGCCGCAAGGGTCCTTGAGGGCTCTACCGCACCCACTGGTTTGGCGGCGCGGTATGCGGCGCGGCAAGGGTAAGTTGTTCCCTATGGTAGTACTATCTGCTCCCGACATGCCGTTGCGCGCATCCGTCGGCCGGCCGGGCTTCGATCGGTCGGGCCGCGTGATTCCACGCGCCCGAACCGTTTCAGACCATTCGTCGCTCCGCCTTACGCTGCCACGAACAGTGCTGTGCGCTGCGCTTCTTCTGGTTATCGCTCCGCTCGGTTCGCTCGGCCAGGATGGCGCGGAGATCGAGCAGCGATCGCTCGGCAGCACGACACACGTTTCCGTGACTGGCCGTGGCACTGTCGAGATGCACGTGGCGGATCAACCGCTTTCGACCGTTCTGCAGCTCCTGTCGATCGAAGCGAGGCGCAACATCATCGCTTCTCCCCAGGTACAGGGCACGGTGACAGCCGATCTGTACGACGCCACCTTTGACGAAGCTCTCGAAGCCATCCTGCTCGCGAACGGCGCCGGGTACAGGACCGTCGGGAAGTTCACTTACGTGTACACGCTCGCCGAACTCGAGCGAATGGCCGCCGACGCCGGGGAGAAACCGACCACACAAGTGTTCAGACTCAGCTACATCAGAGCGGCCGACGCCGAAACCTACGTGTCGCCACTGCTGGACGAAGACGAGAGCATGTCGGTATCACCATCAGCGCCGACCGGTCTCTCCAGCGAGGCGACCGAGGGCGGCGGGAACGCGAGCCCTTTCCCCGACTTCATCGTTATTACGGCGCGTCCGCGAAAACTGCGCGAGATCGGGCGGATACTTGCCGAGATAGACGTTCGCCCCCGCCAGGTGCTGGTCGAGGCGACGATCTTGCGGGCGGCCCTCACTGACGAGAACAGCCTCGGCATCGACTTTACCATCGTCGGCGGCGTCGATCTTCAGCTTCTGGGCGCGGTCTCACACGGCGTACAGGATCTTGCCCTCGGACTCTTGCCGGACGACCGCTTCGAGGACTTCAACGCTAATCTCTCGACCGACCTGGCGTCCAACGTCCCGGACGGCGGCATGACGTTGGGCATCATAAAGGACCAGGTTGGCGTGTTCTTGCGCGCCCTGGAACAGGTCACGGACACGACCGTTCTGGCGAACCCCAAGATTCTCTCCCTCAACCGGCAGAAGGGGCAGGTCATCGTCGGTCGGCGGGATGGATACCTGACGACGACGGTCACGGAAACACAGGCCGTTCAGACCGTCGAGTTCCTCGAAACGGGCACGCAACTCATCTTTCGGCCGTTCATCGGCGAAGACGGCTGGGTCCGCGTGGAGCTGCACCCCGAGGACAGCGTCGGATTCGTAAACGCCCAGGGTCTCCCGTCCGAGCAAACGACCGAGGTGACAGCCAACGTCATGATCCGCGACGGCGAGACGATCCTGATCGGCGGACTGTTCCGCGAGGTGACCACCGATGCCCGATCACAGGTTCCGGGCCTGGGGAACATTCCCGTGATCGGACAGTTCTTCCGTTCCAACAACGATTCGTCGAGTCGCGAAGAGGTGATCATCTTACTTACGATCCACATAGTCAAAGACCAGGACGCGTACGTGGCCGCCTCGGCTCGGAGCCGGGAGGACATCGAACGGATGCGCGTCGGGATGCGCCAGGGACTGATGTGGCACGGCCGCGAGCGGATGGCCGAGTCACACTATCGGAAGGCACTGGACCGCATGCGCCGGGGGGACAGCGACAAAGCCCTCTGGCACACCAGAATGGCCTTGCACAACAACCCCCGCCATGCCCGCGCGATCGAGCTCAAGGAGAGAATCCTCGGCGAGCGAGCGTGGGACGAGGATGCGACCACAACCCGCGACTTCATTCACAATCTGATCGCACGAGAGAGAGGATTGCCGTCGCGACAATACGCCCGGCCGGACCCGACGTCGGTTGGCGCGGACGCAGTCCTACCCGAGACGGACGATGACGACGGAACGTAGTTGTATCGACGACTGGAGACACTCGAACATGACGCGATCCACAACCTGTGGGACCATCCGTCTCGTTTACTTTGCGGCCATGATCGCTGCGATCGTCGTGGTGCCCGCGTGCAATCGTCCCAGTCACACCAAGGCTCGTCAGGGTGCCCAGCAGCGCTGGAACGAAGCCCGCGCGGGCGTGAAGTACCAGCTCGCCCGGCAGCAGTACGAGCGCGGACTGTTCGATGAGGTAGTTACCACGGTATCCGAGGGTCTGAACCTGGACCCCACCAACGTCGATGCCTATGTTCTCTTGGCGCGGGCCAATTTGGAGTTGTCCAGGCCCGCCTCGGCGGAAAGGGCAATTCAAGCCGCACGAATGGTGGGCCTCGACTCGCCCGACCTGCAATACACGCAAGGCGTGATTTTGGAACTCCGCGGCAGGATCGACGACGCCCGTAAGCGGTACGGGCGTGCACGGTCGCTCGATCCCACCAACGTCGACTACCTCATAGCACAGGCTGAGTGCCTAGTCGAATTGGACCGAGGACCGGAGGCCCTTGCGCTTCTCGAGGAGAACGCCAACTCGTTCGACGACGACGGCGCTCTCGCCCTGCTCGCCGGACATATCGCGGCGCTCCTCGGAGACGAGGAGATCGCCGCCGGTCGATACGCCCAGGCCTTGGAGACCCTGAGTGAGAGCCCGTGCGTCTCGGAGGAACTGGGTCTGCTCCTGGCACGCTCGAAACGGTGTGACGAGTCCGTGGCACTTCTTGGACCGCTGCTCAGCGCCGTCGGGGAAGATGGCCCCGAGATGGGCGCCGTTCGGCGGGCGCTGGCCTTCTGCCATCTCGCCTTGGGTGATTTTCAGTCGGCGCAAGAAGTCTTGCTCGATTATGCGAGATCACATCCTCGTGACGGCGCCGCGCAGCTCATGTTGGCCAAGGCGGCGATCGGCACCGCTGACCTCGTGACCGCAGCGCGAGCCGCGGACCTGGCGGAACGCTGCCTGCCTGGCAACTCGGCGGTCAGGTTCCTGCGGGCGACGGTTCAATGGCGGTGGGGCGACTTCGCGGCGGCGCGAAGAACGCTCGAGGAGCTGCTCGCGGCGAACCCGCATGACGCGGAGGCACACTGCTTGTTAGGGGAAGTGCTAGCATCACAACGGCACATCGAGGAGTCAGCGAACGCGTTCTACCGAGCGTTGCAGATAGATCCCACGAATTCGTGGGCGGCGGGCGGTTTGCGCGAAATGGAAATTGTCGAGGCGTCGGAAGCGGCGCACGACGCCTCCACTTACCTCGCAGCCCCGCCACGGCATACCCGTCGATAGGTCCACCGAGTTCCTCCGAAGCCGTAACCTGAGCTCCGCAGGGTCCTGCAGGAGGCCCCCAAGGCAGCCGTCATGAGCGCACATTGGCAAACGCATGTACAGCCGTCCTGGAAGGTGACAACGGTAACAGCCAGGAGACGACCGTCTGACCATCCATAATTGAGCCATTTTTAGGGTTGACATCTCGTGACGACCGTGTATATTTGTATTACCGGACGGATGTCTTGATGGGTGAGATGAGCGGACGTTTGATTCTATAGATATATAAGCAGAAGCCCGATTATCCCAAGCTGCTGATCATAACTTGTTCCGCCCTCTTCACTGATTTCTTCCGAAACCGACATCACTCCTATCACCGTTCGCTTAGTACATGACAAGCTGCGCTGGGTTCTTGTGCGCCAATCGACGCATGTTGCGCTGATTACGGTCGTGCGCAATGTAGCCCTGCGTGACCTGGTGGAATCTAGGGGTGTGTGTCCCGGCCTTAGGGATTTGTACCTGCCTTCTCTACTCCCACCCAGGTTGCGTCCAACGTCGCGGCCGCCCGTTGGGCTGCTGTCGGCGTGGACGCTTCCGGGGAGTGGCGGGCGGGACGAGGTATGGGGGTTTGTAGTTCCGGAGGGAACGGAACGGTTTAAGTAGGCCGCTTCGGTCGCCACTGGGGGACCAGAAAGCAGAAGGGCGGCGGTGGGGACCGACCTGTCCGACTGCGGGTTCGTTGGGTGACCGGGCGGCCTTGTTCTAGCTATCCAGAGCCAGTGCGAATCGCGCCGGAATCGCGCCGATGGTGATCGGCTGGACCGCTAGAACTCTCGCCCGCGCTTGGATCTGCGGGCTGGATGGAATCGAAGGGTGTGCCACTGCTCGTGAGTAGTGTGCGTATCGCATGAAAGCCCCGATCGGCACTGCCTGAAAGCAGTGGCGCACGACACGGCCGGCGACGTACGCCGGTGGGCGCCTTCAATCACCTCTTCAGCGACAGGACGATGCTCGTGTAATAGGTGTTGTCGAGGCGGTCCAGATCGCCCTGTGGCCGCGAGTTGTACTCGTTCCGCATCCCGACCTTCCACGCCCAACGATCGTCCTTGAACGGTACCAGCAGCGCCGTGTCGAGCGTGAAACGGTAGTTGTCCGTGTCCTCGATATTGGGGCTGTAGGTCGCAGAGTGGATGAACTGAGCCCAAGGTGACAGATCCCGTCGATAGTCAAGCCCGAAGTCGACGATGGCGTCGTCCTCTGTGCGATCACCGTCGTACGACTCGTGACGATACCCCAGACCGAGGCTCGTCTTGAGCTCATGCTCGGGACGCTTTAGCCAGTAGTAACCCACTCCCGCCGCGGCTGTGGCGCGAAGGTCGAGGTTCTCGAACTCGTCGAACTCCAGCTCCGTTCGCGCGTACCAGTACCACCGTTCGGTAAGCGAGTTCTCGTAACGGATTCCGCCATAGTACTCGTTGGTCGTTCGCCGGTCGTCTTGCTCGTCGTAGTCGCCCGCAAGGTAGAGGTTCAGCAGGTCGCTTTGCGTTTTCCGTTTCACATCGAACCGGCCACGGGCCTTGAGCGTGTCGGTGTTGCCCTCGTCCCCGCTTGCACCTGCCTCCAGGGATACCGTCCACTTGGGTTTGGCTGCTTCGATCTCCGCTTGTGCCTTCTCTCGGACGGCGGTTACCTGCGGGCTCTCCGCCCCATCCGGCCAAACCTGTACGATACTCGACGTAGCGATCGAAATGTCGCCCAGCTCGGACCGGACGACGCTCGCGGCTGCCTCGGTTGATTCCGCCATCTTTCCGACCAGCGTGTCCCCGCTATTGACCCGGACGTTCACGCGGTTGTCCGTCGAGATAGACGTGACCTTGGACGTGTCGATCACCAACTTGCCTGCGATTTCGGTCAGTATGGTCAGCTTGCCGTCGGCAACGCGCTCGACCGTTCCCACGATCCGGCTACCGTCGGACGTAGTAACGACGTCGGCAAGAGCCGCAACGGACCAGAGTAGAGCCACCCCCAGTGCGCTTGCACGAAGTCCGTGCTTAGTCATCGATCTTGGCTTCCATGTTGAATGTTTGGTTCACGGGCGCGTACCGCTCCGCCCAAGTTCTGGAGAAACGCGAATCCACGCAACGGCCGAAACAGAAACGGATCAAGTGCCATTCTCACCGAACGCATCATTGATCGTGTTTGTTATGAACGCGTCGATCGGCGTCAAAATAGCACCACGCAAGATCTGGATGATCGCGTCTCGCCCATCAAGTGTCATGGACGTGGTGATCGTGCCGAGCTCACATCCGCCTAGTTGAAAAAGCGTCCCCGCGCTGAACAGCAGGCCGATCGCCCTGTACCGAACACTACCTATATGGTTTCGTCGCACCTCATGACTCCTTGTTCAAACACAAACACAACGATGGAAAGGGTGGGGCCGGAGTATAGGCGGCGGCTGTGTCGCACGCAACGACGGTCCAGCCGTGCTTGTCTCGCGCTGGCGGGTGTGTGACAGAATCGGCGGGGGCCGGTCAGGCCTACGTACGTGTGAATCGCGAACATAACGGACAGCCCCACGGGGGCGCGATAAACCAGACCAGGGCAACGCCCTGGGGACCCTGACATCAATGGGAGCCCTGCAAGGGCGGCATAAGTGTATCACGCCCCTTCAGGGCTTACGTTGTGTCGGACCCGATCCCACCCAGGGCGTCGCTCTGGGCTTTCTTAGGGCGCCCTTTCAGGGCGAAGAGAGCCGCTCTCGTCGTGAAACACCTGTCGCCGGAGGAAAGCTCAAACCGGCCACCGCAAGTGTCACGGCGCCATTCCTACGGCGCACAACACTTCAAGCGTTAGTGGTTGTGATGACGTGGGACGTTATAAGGCGTTTCCCCGTGCTGTGCCCCGGGATTATGGGTCTGTCCAAGTCCTGGCAGCGCGGTAGGGCGCTGAAACGAGGCCAACCGGTGAGCGGTATTCAGATCTTCTCGGACCGCAATTTCACTTACCTGGACCTCAAACCTCGTCGATGAACAGTGGAGCGTTCAGAGGCACGTGTCGCGGCTGGATGCGCTACGGCTATGGGACGCCGGCGTGGCGATCCGAAGACCGCGAAGTCCTCTTGGGACTAGGACATCCCCCGATGACGACGCTCGTCACTGGTGGACCATGAAACGCTCGGCAGGCGGATGCACTCCCGTGCCGAGTTGCTTGGCAAGGCTGGATGTGATCTGTAATCGATCGTCGTGCTTCGGGATCGGGACAAAAGACCAAACTTAGCGCAAGAGAACGTTTAGAAGGAGCGTACGAGATGAGACACAAGCTGCTGGCAACCGTCACAGTTGCGGTCATGCTGACCTCAACCGCATGCACGAGCATGAGGTTCATGTCGAAGTCGTCGGGCACTTACCAACCGGAGACCACATCGGTTTCCGTTCGGTTCGTGCTCCCGAGCGAACAGATGCGTTACACCGAGTTCGGCACGCAGCCCGAGATGCAACTTGCGGCCGACTCGACCTACGACGGATTCTCGTCCGGCGATCAGTGGAGCGACGCCTCGACGATGCCCCCAGGTGCGTACCACGTCGCCCTCTGGGGTGGCCCGTATGACGGCACCAACGTCACGACTTATCCAACGAAGCTTCCACCGGGCTCGTACACCTTCGCCTTCTTCGACCAGCCGGACGAAGCCGTCATGCAGGGTTGGCTCGAGGTCCGCAACACTGGCAGCGACCTCATAAGCGTGCTGAACAGATGGCGGGACAGCGTGGCCGAACAGAAGGAGCGGCTCGCGTACGACCTCGAGATCGACGGCCGGATCAACACCGGGAGCCTCGAGGTGTTCGAGAGCTTCAAGAGGCAGATGGACGAGTGTGACCGGCTGCAGCGCCGGATCGAGGAAACGATCGTTGCCGAGCGGCGGGCGCAAGACAGCCGGCAGCAGCAGGTCCGCGATCTGCTCGACAACACGGACATCCGCATCATGCCGGGCGAGGACTCGTTCTTCGGTCCGACGACCGAGCCGGCATTCAGCATGGATGATCTCGATACCGTGCGCGACGGCGAGGTCGTGACCAAGATCGTACTGGCCGCGGACTACGAGGAGGCCCAGTGGAAGCTGGATCGCCTCAATCAACTGTACGGTGATCTCTCACGTTTCAAGGAGGTCCTGCGCCAGGAGGCCGACCGACTCGACCGCCGCAGAGGACTGCTCCTCATCACCGACCACCTGTACGATCACGACAAGAAGTTCGTACACAACGAGATGAACCTGCAATACACGCTGGGCGTGATCGATCGGATCCAGAGCCACGCAACGGATCTACGCGAGCGCCGGATGGCCCTCGCATTCATAAAGTCGCTGTTTTCACCGGACGGGGACTTCGGGGCGCTCCGCGAAGAGGAGCACAACTTGTTCCGTGAGCGAACCGTCCTCGAGACCGAGCGGGTTCGGCTTAACCAACTGTTCGACGACACCGAGGTCAGCAGCCCGAGGCGGGTTGCCCTCGAGCGAAGCCGGCAGGGCGTGACCGCCACTATCGAGACCATTGACGGCCAGATTCAGAGTATCCAACAGGCCCACGATGTTCTCGCGTCCATGGTCAACTCGACGGACGTGATCCACCGCCACAACGACATGCGACTCCTGACTACCACGTTCGTCGCCAGTAGCCTGCCGCCGGCGATCCGGCGGATCGTCGAGCGCGAGGGTGTGATGACGGTCCGTCTGGAGACCGTCGACAAGCTGTTCGCCCCGAGGCCGACGGGTGTCGCCACGACCGGGTGGAACAACGCCCCGGCGTACGGCAGCCAGACGTCAACGAACAACCAGGGCTGGCCACAGCAGGCCGAGACACGCCCGGTGACCCAGGAAACCGACGTCACGTGGGTGCGTCATCAGGAAGAGCCGAAAAACAATCGGCACGCCAACACGCAGCAACCGAAGAACGAGGTGCAGCCGGTCACTCCGGTTACTCCGGTTGCCCCGGTTGCGGATCGTGCCGGTAAGACCAAGTCCTCGTCGAATGACGAAGCCCACGTATGGCACAAGACCACAGACACTAAGCCGATGCATAAGAAGCCGGGCAACAAGTGGGTGC
>CBDUZY010000044.1:0-11160 GCA_965371825.1 uncultured bacterium | reverse complement strand
AAACGCTCCTCCTCATCCTCGTGACAATCCATGCAGGTGGCGTCGATTGCCTCGATCGACGTCGGCTCGGCAAGATTGTGACAATCTGCACATTCAAGGCTCTCGGCCATGGGCTCCGCCGTGATACCGAATGACTCAAACGCCGACAGCGTGCCGGCTCGAAAGGCCGCTTGTTCCGCGTGACACCCAGCGCAGGTCGGCAACGGCGACAGACCGCCGGTGTGGCATTTATCGCATCGAAGGATCGCGTGTGTCCCCTCGAGTGCAAAGGGGTGAATGAACTCACCTTCCTGGATGTACGACGCCTCGCCCTCCTTCTCGACTGGATTCAGGAACGTATGGCAGACGTTGCACTCGTGGCTTATTGATTCGCCTCGCTGGTTCACGTGTTTGCCTTCGTGGCAGCGGAAACAGCCTGGCGAGTTGTGGTGGCCGATGTTGTCCGGATACGTTTCCCAATCCACTTTCATAGCCGGGAAGAAGCTCCGGCTGTAGATCAGCCGAACCATGTCCACGGCGTGGTTGACTGATGTCTTGGACTCCCGCGTCTGCCATAGCTCAGGATAGTTGTCCTTGTAGAAGCCGATCAAGTGGTTGGCGATCTTCGTACTGGCGGTTTGCTCGTCCGGGTGCGGCTGCAGCAGCGCCTTGACCGCTTCTCGCTTTATGAACGGGAGCGACGAGTCGATCTCGCCGACCTCGAGGAAGACATCAACCGCATCCTGAGGAGAGCGAAACTTATGCGCGGGGCGGTTGTGGCAGTCCATGCAGTCGAGTTCTCGCAGCGCCCCGGAGGGTCTCGGATCAGAACTCGGGCGCCCGTCGGATCGGTAGATCCACTCGCTGCCCGCCTCGTCCACGTACTTGACCCAGGGAATCACCTGGAGTTTGTCGTCCGTGGCGACGTACTCGGTTCGGCCTCCAAGGGCCATGTGCGAGTGGATGCCCTCAGCCCGACCGGTGGTCTCGTCTCCGCCACCCGTCTTGAGGAGCATGTTGATCTCATGCCGCGTGTTGGATTCATCGGAGCTGAAACGGACGACTCTCTTCAGTTGAGCGCCGAAGAACTTCTTCGGCCAATGGCAGTGCTCACAGGTCTCCCGCGCCGGGCGCAGATGCTTGATCGCCGGCGCGATCGGGCGAGAGAACGAGTCCCGCCACATAGCCAGGACCTGCCGCGTGCCGGACAGCTTGGATCTCACGAACCAGCTCGCGCCCTCGCCAATGTGGCATTCCGCACATGCCACCCGCGCATGGGCGGAATGTTCATAGGTCGTCGCCTGTGGGTGCATGGCCGCATGACAGGCCTTGCCGCAGAATGTGGAAGAGTCCGTATAGTGGTAGCCGTGATAGCTACTCACGCCCACGACCGGGAATAAAACGAACGTTCCAACCACCACCACCTTGGCCGCTCGCCGCTGAACCGGATCGTTGAGGTCCACGCGCGGAAAGCGGAAGGCGAGGTGTTGCTCCGGATGATGTCGGTGTACCCGCCAGCTCTTGAATAGAATACCGAACGGGATAATCACCACGCCGAAGATCAGAAACGACGGCACTACCAGGTAACCCACGATGTCGATGTAGGGGTTAGGGGTGGGTGTCACCACGCTGAAGAGCGCGAAGGTCAGCAACACGATAATCGCCATGGCGGTTATGAACAGGCCCGCCATGGTGATGAAGTTGTTCCACAGCGGCGTGATCTTCGGCTTGTACGGCGCCCGGCGGTCGGCTTCCACGTCGCCCGTCACTTCAGGGCTCGACTCGGGAGTGCTCGGGGTTGGACATTCGCCCTCGTTGTCGGTGGTCATTTTTGGAGTTCCGTGTGTCCGATCGGCACCTTCGCGTCGTGGTGGAAGAGGACCGCGGGCGCGTGCTTAACGGGCATTTTCCTCTGGTGCGACACTGGCTTCGTCCTCGCGCGGCTCGAACACCGGCAACACTCGATTGAACATAGCGATGAACAGCAGGGGGCCGACCAGGATCAGAATTGCCAAGATTACGCCTTCCTTGCCGAACAGCTCCGGAACGTAGGTCTCGCGGAAACCGCGCATACTCTTGGAGAAGATCTGTCCGCCGATGACCACGTTCCACCGCATCGCGAAGACCTGGCAGAGTAACAACAGTGAGGCTACGAAACAAAGTGTGTTTCGTATTTGGTCTGTCAGATACCGGCTCATCAGCACCACGATGCCCAGTAGAATGATGGGCACCATCGCCCCCAGGATGAGCTGAATCCCGATGAAGGAAAACGCGAGCTGATCGCCCAATAGCGGCCCGATCACCAGCCACTCCTCCGCGGCCTCGTATGCCAGGGTCATGATCTCCAGAAGCTCGAGCGTGATGCTCAGTATCACGAAAAGCCACAACCATCGCGCCAGAGACTGCATGCACTGGGCGTCGATACGCCGGCCGGAGAATTTCATCCCGATTTGATACAGGATGATCACCGCCGCGATGCCGGATACGATTGCCGAAGCAAGGAAGATGATCGGCATAAGCGGCGTCGACCACCAGGGGTTGGCCTTGACCGCTCCGAAAATGAAGCCCACATATCCGTGCAGTAGGGCGGCCCCGGGTATGCCCAGACCCGCCAGGATCAGAAGCACGCCGTGATCCACCTTCTTCGCCTCCTCGGAGACGTCATACACGCCCAGGGCAAGGCACTTGTAGAACGTCCGGGTGATCCCCCGACTGCGACTCGCGAGCATGATGATGTCTTCGCGATGGACCAGCCAGATCTCGAAGACAAGAAGCGTAAGATAGGCCGCGTAGACGAAACCGAACGCCGCCATCGCCGAGGACAGGTTGGGCGTCAACATGATGTTGAACCCTCGCTCCGGATGACCCAGGTGCAGTTGCAGAGTCAGCGGTGCGAACAGCAGAAAGCCGAGCGACGCGACCAGCGAGAGCCGCCCGATGGGCCGAAGCTCGTTGCGATGAAACACGTGGTACAGTGACGAGAGGATGAACGCTCCCGCCACCAGACCGGTGATGTACGGATACATCACGATCATGAGTTGCCAGAGGATGTGCAGGTCGTTAGGGAAAAGGAACCCACCGTTCTCGCCCATCAGCGCGCCTCCTTGGAAAGCCCTAGGTAAAAGCAATTGGGCTCTGTGAGCAGTTCGGGTTGAAGCACTCGCACGGCCTGCGTCGCGATGATCTCGGCGACCTCGTCACCGACCTTCTTGATGTCACCCAACCTCCGCGCCCCTACCGGGCACGCCTGTACACATGCTTGCTTGAGTCCCCGCGTGATCCGGTGGTAACAGAGAGTACACTTCGAGGCTGTGTGCGTGATGGGATGAATGAACCGGCTTCCATACGGGCAGGCCTGGACGCAATAACCGCAACCTATGCAACGCTTGTCATCCACCAGGATCACACCGTCGAGCGTGCGATACGATGCGCCCACCGGACATAGCTGGACGCACGGCGTGTGTGTGCAGTGGCAACAGAGCTTCGGAAGGAAGAAAGCCTTGGTCACTTCCTGGTCGGTGACCAGCGGATCGAAGCCGTCCATTCCTCCATTGGGGCTGTCCACTCTCGCGTGGCCACCGCGCGAGACCTCATAGCGCTCGACCCACGTGCGGAAGAAGTGGGGCGGCACGGCGTTCTCACGTGAGCAGGCTCGCACACATGAGCCGCAGCCGATGCACTTGCGCGTATCAATCAGATAGACGTAACTGTGTTTGGACCAGTCGTAGCCGCCGATCACCGCGTCGGGTAGCTGGGCAGGTGTGCCGCTCGCCTCGGCGAACTCCAGCAGGTCGGCCACGTCGCACAGCACGAGCGCAACCACGCTCGCCCCGACCGTTCGCGTGCCCTGCCTGAGGAACGTCCGTCGGCTCGCAGTCGGCTTCGATGTCGTCCGGAGCTCATTCCCGGTCGAATCACTCGCTGGGGTTGTGGGCATCGTGGCACTCCACACATATGGTCTCGCTCATGTCCGCGCCCTGCTCGACTACGTGTCCCGGCACCTTCACCTGCGGGAAGTCCTTCGGGCGTGATTTGAGGTATTGGTGACACCAGAGGCAAAGCTCTTTCTCACGTACGATCGTCATGTCCGCAAACTTCTCGTCGTCTCGCACATGGGCGACCAGCGGGCCGTGACACAGCTCGCAAGACACCGAAACGTGCTTGCCTGCCGCCAGCGCCTCCGGCTGGTCGTCGTGGCACTCGGCGCACGCTCCGGGAGCGCCGTGAACCGGCGCCTGGTCCGCGTGTTCTCGAACGCTGTCAAACCGGTAATGCCCATACGCGCCGAACGACTCCGGGTAGAGAAAGTGCCGTACAAAGACGAAGACTACGGCAAGCACGACCAAGAGCAGTACGGCTCGGATAATGTGTTTGGAATGTTCCATGTTCGATCCGGTCTAAAGATCCTCGCGCGCAAACAACCAGTGCACGAAGCCCACACCCGACTTACTCGTCGGCGCCTCAACCGTCGGACAAGCCTCCGATGCGAGTACAGACTGGACTAATCGCGTCGCCCTCCGCGGTAACGGTTCGCGGCGCGGGCATTCCTCGGACGACAGTATCCAGGCGAGCAAGCCCCGAACTCGCGTCGGCGGGCGTTCGATCGTGCCACACGTGTCACATAAGTCCGGCAGCTGCTCCTGCGAAAACACTCGTCTCAGGAATCCCGGTCGACGGGTAGGATGGTCCTCGGCGCCGGTGTCCCCGGCGAGCTCTTCACCGGCTAATAGGCCGGCGATGAAACGCTTCTTGGGCGATGTCCTCTCCCCACTCTTCACCACGGCCGCGGGCAACGCGTCAGCCGCCATTAGCCATCGTAGGAACGCCGAGATGCGCCCGGGGAGCTGCCGGAGTGAGATTAGAACACGACCCACTCGTCCCGACATGTCCGCAGTCTGTCGTCTCACGCGCTCACTCCGCGTTCGACGGGCGCGGGGCGGAATCCTCGCAGCGCGATTCCCGTGTTGCCGCTTGTCGGCTCCACAATGACAGTATCCTGCTTAACACGTCCGGCGCGCTCGGCCGCCTCGATCATGCTCGGGCCGATGCGGTCCGTGACGCTGGCCCACGGGTTGAACGACTCGAGTTTGGCAACAAGCCCGCCCGCTAGGTCCGACCTGACCTTTCCAGGCCGAACCGAGGGAGTCCCACCTACAACTCTTGTACCGTCTTTGGCGACCCTGGTCATAGTTTTCCTAATCCTTCACGGGACGGCCGCGCACCGCCCCTTGAAGGCCACGGAATCCCCGAAGGCCCCAACGGGAGCCCGGGAATCCTCAGGGACGACGAGTCTGCAATGACGGTGCCACGCGCATGTGGTGGCCGCTCTGGCGTGCCACCTGGCGGTTCAGCTCCATCAGAAACGTGGTTATGGTACGTCAGAGTGACGTCAGCACAAGCCCCGGGGCCCGATCTCTCCCTCTCTGATTCCCCATATTTGAGAAGTAGAAGTCGCCACGATTCTCAAATCTGAGAAAACCGTTTGGCGCCGTAGGAAGGCATCATGCCCAGATTGTGCTTGACGGGCTTCGCGAGCGCCGCAGCGATGTCGTCCGCCGACACGTAATCGCCGGGTCGGTTATTGGCCAGGGCGCCGTCTTCAACGGACGATCACGAATCGAGCCACGCAAACGCCGGCTTCGTGCATGCCCTGCTGGATTGTGCCTCCGGACGGATTGCGAGTCTCGGTGATGCGGTTGCCAGCTATGTCCCATCCCCTCGGAACTGATCGAAAAACAGGTCGATGGTGGCGTCGACGAGCGAGCCGCGGGTGACGCTGGCGATGGTCCACTCGTCCTCGGTGCCCAGCAGAGCCGTGCGCGTGGCTGCCTCGAACACGCCGACGACGTCCTGGCGGAACTCCGGGCAGCCGCCCATCAGAAACGGCAATAGCAAAGACAGGCCTAGCGCGCAGCGGCGGGTCCTCAATCTCGCGGGTGCGTTCTTAACCATTGTCATATCCCGAGACTCCGAAGTCAGCGCATCAGCTAAGCGCCAAGCCGCCACGGCTCGACGTCGAAAGCGCGCGGCATGTCCGCTAGAGTATACTTCGGTGCAGCCGGCCCCCGCACCGCAGCCAATTTGGCGTCCGGACTTCGTGGAACACGTACTCGGGCCGCTGCACCGGCACCCGCGCCGCTGCGCTGGCGCGCGGAACCCGACCATAAGGTGTTCTGATGTGGGAAGCGTCACCCGCCCGCGCCGCGAGTGCAATCTACCCGGCGGCGTCTATGATCGTCTTTCGAACCGCTTTTCGCTGCAGCTTTGCGGCCGCGTGGAAGTAGAAGTACTCCCTGCCGCTGCCGAGTTCAAACGTCTCGGGGAGTAGTCCCCGCGCGTTGCCCATGAGGTCGGAGAACCCGCCCTTCGGGCGCATGGCATCGTCAAACCACGCTCTGTTGTCGTAGTCGAACTTGTGGCCCTTGAATTCGGTGGACCAAACGTGTGTCTTGCGAGGCTCGAAATCCCCGGCCTCCGCCGGGCTCATAAAGCACCTTCTCAGCCCCCACTTGATCTTAGTCCATTTCCCTCCGTCTTCGGTGGCGGTCGAGAGCAGACCCAGAATCGTCTCCGCGGCGTGAAGGAACTCGTTGCAGTTGCTCTCTCGTACCGCAGTCGCCCTCTTTCGGGGCTTGCACTTCCACGCAACATCGCTTCGGTCGGGGAGCGTGCCCGCCTCGGCGTGACCGATGTCCGGCGCTGCGTAAGAGAAGAACCAACGAGCCAGACCGACACCCCGCCACTGCCCCCGAGGACCCCTCTTCTCGAGATTGCTGATGTCGTTGTTGTCGCTGTCCCAGTATCCGCTGAATCCTTGATGGGCCCAGGTATCGGCGTAGCTGTGTAGTGCCACGCCCAAACCGATCAAAGCTCGGTCCCTTTCCGCTTTCGTAACGGCTGCCCGCAGATCCCCGAGGCGATCCCGGACTAATCGCTTGGCGAGACTTCCGTTTCTTGCCACACGCTTGAACGGCGCCTCTGATCTTGAACCTCGAAGCGAGGGGATGAAATGAAAACAAACGAACACGTCGAGGCGCCCCCGGACGGCCACGAGACTTCGAACGTAGTCCAAGTCCTTGTGTGCCGTGCAGATTGGATCAAAGACGCCGTCTTCATACCTGACGTCTTGGACGCCGGGATCACCGTCCAGCTCCATCTCCTCATGGGCAGCGGCATCGTCCACGTATTGAGATGCATAGGCAATAGTCTGGGCATCTCGTAGCGGGAAGCCCGCATAGTGCGCCAGCACCTTTATTGCAGCGTAGTGAAAGTTGATGTCCATCATTTTCTCCTATTTGACCAAGACTTGCGTGCAAATGTGCACGTGGTTTCCGCCGGGCGAGGCCCGCACCGCTTGGGACAATCGTACGACGCGTGGCCCGGAAGTACCACCACTAGGTGTGGTCGGTCCAAGCGAAGACCGGTCCGAGCGATGCTCACTCAGCGATCCGCGCGAACATGGCGCCGAGCGCACGGCGCGCAAGGAGGAGTAAGTCACTCCGGAGTCTGCTCAGAGTCGACGTGCGAATGCGCTGCCAATACGCGACACAAGGAACGCTGTCAGATCAGCCCGTGCGCGATATCAGGTTGGGCGCGCAAGCGCCAAGCCACGGTGTGCGAATGCGCGCCGAATAGGTGCTATAGGATGGCGACGTCGCGCGAAAGTGGAGGGACCCGGCCGAAACACAATCACTGCGGTTATGGGGCGTAGCGTCCGATCATGATTACCGGAAGGACCTTAGATGCGGTGCGCAATTCCTTATAATGCGGAAAGTTAGGACTGTTGCTTGTGAATCGTGGGCAGGCTTGCCCGACGGTTCATTATGACTGTGAACCGTGCGATCGAGACGGCGCCATGTGCCCAGCGAAGGAGCGATAACGCGAGTCCTGGGCTGTGATTTCTAGCCTAGGGCACGAGAAATGACCGCCTGGTTGTGCTAGTATTGATACCGCTCGCGCGTCATCCACGTAGTCGGATGGCCCGAACCGGAAGGAGAGATTGTATGAGGCGTGCCGTCACCGCTGCGCTCCTGGTATCGCTAGGCGCCACCGGTGTGGTCGCGTTGGCTGGCGGAATCGTCGGCACCAAACACGACTTCTCGAGCGAGGCGTGGAGCGAAGGTCGTATCTGCCTGCCATGTCACGTTCCGCACAACGCCCAGACCGACGAGGACGGCAGCAGCATGGTCCTGTGGAACCACAGCCTCACGGATCAGACCTTCAACATGTACGCCGGGTTCGCGATCGAGCGTCTCGACCGCGACCAGGACGAACAGCCCGGCGGGCCCAGCAAGTTGTGTCTGAGCTGCCACGATGGGGCTACGGCTGTCGACTCCTTTGGTGGCGGGCCCGATGCCTCTTCGGTCTTCGCGGAGACGTCGCTCGGAACGGATCTGCGGGATGATCATCCCATCGGGATTCAGTATCCAGCCGACGGCCAGCCCGGGTTCAAACCCAGGGCCAACCTGCCGCCGGTGAAGCTGGTTGTCTGGGGCGGCAAGACCGACCGCGTCGAGTGTACGTCGTGCCACGAACCGCACTCGGACGACTTCGGCATGTTCCTCCGGATGGAGAACACAGCCAGCGCGCTCTGTGCCCAGTGCCACGATAAGTAGCACGGTTTGACGGCACGGGCGTCAGTATCGGGAAAGTTCAGCCCAGCGGCTGATCGACGGAGAGGGGAGGGGCGATGAGGTTTTCAATGCAGATGGGGCGAACCGCGGCAGCATTAGCGATACTAGCCGGCACGGCGTTCGCGCAGGACATGTCCAAGGTCGCGAACACGCCGCACAACTTGAACACCGTCGACGTCTGGGGCGTGGTGATTCCTCAGAGTAGGGTTTGCCTGCCCTGCCACACTCCGCACAACGCCCAGATGGATGACGACGGACTCGGACTGGTCCTGTGGAACCACGCGATCACCGAGCAGACCTTCGAGATGTACACAACCCTAGCCGGTCACCAGGGCGGTCAACCGGAGGGCCCCAGCAAGCTCTGCCTGAGCTGCCACGACGGGGCGACCGCGATCGACAGCTTCGGCGGCAACGAGGACTTCTTCAACAACGTGACCATCGACCCGGATCGGCCCAGCAACCTGGGAACCGACCTGCGGGACGACCATCCGATCGGGATTCAGTACCCCCCGCCGGATCTGACCGGATATCACGACAAGAGCACGTTCACCGGCGTGAAGGTCGTGACGATCAACGGCGTAGACCGGGTGGAATGTACTTCCTGCCACGACCCACACGATAACTCGCTCGGGATGTTCCTTCGACAAACCCTCGACGGGAGCATGCTCTGTCTCGAGTGCCACGACGAATAACCGCGTCCTCTGCAGGCGCTAGAGGTGGAAACGCCGATAACTCTTAGGGGAAGGTGCGCGCTTGGCGTGGAGGCCACGCCCGTCGGACGTTACCGTCCGGGGCTGGTCGTCGACGCCCGTGCCCTGTTCCCGAATGCTTGGCTCTTGTTAAGATTTGGTGATTCCGCCGAGGTCCGTCAATGGCGATCAAACGTGTGCGAATTCCGGCAGCCGGTGTGCTCACCGCATTCATGGCCTTGGCAGCCGGGTGCGAGACCACCGGTCGGCGCGAACAGCCCTTGCTGCTCTTTCCGTCCCCGCCCGACGAGCCCCGAATCCAGTTTCTGACCTGGGCAAGAAGCGCCGAACAAGTTGAAGGTCCGATTGATTTTGTGTCCAAGCTCGCGTTCGGCGATGAACCGGTCAACCGTCCCGCGCTGGACAAACCTTACGGTTTGGCGGCGCGCGACGGCGTGTTATATGTGTGCGACACCAAGCTGCCGGGCGTGTGTCGTCTCGACTTCAAGAACAAGGCATTCGGTATCCTTGGCGTAAGCGGGCCAGGCCGCCTGCGCATGCCGCTCAATCTGGTGATCGATCCGTTGGGGTACAAGTTCGTCGCGGATGCCCTTCGCGAACAGATCGTCGTCTTCGGACCCAACGACCAATACGTGACCGCCTTCGATGTTCCAAAGCCAAGCCACCCGGTAGATGTAGCGCTCTGGGAGGACGAGCTCTACGTCCTCGACAACGATGAGACTTGCCAAGTCGTCGTCCTCGATCGGAAGACAGCCGAGGTGCGCCGTACGTTCGGCGTCCACGGCGAAGAACCGGGCCAGTTCAGAATCCCCAACAGCTTGTGTTTCGGACCCGATGGCCACCTGTACGTCAGTGACACACTGAACTGGCGAATCCAGAAGCTGACCCGCGACGGCGAATCCGTGTGGACCAGGGGGACGCCGGGTCGGCGACTCGGGCAGTTTGTGCGTCCGCGGGGGCTTCGTGTCGGGCCTGACGGCGTCGTCTACGTCGCGGACGCGGCGACCGAGATCATCCAGATGCTAAGCGCCGACGGAGAAGTGCTGATGCACTTCGGTGGTCCCGGCGTGGTGCCCGGTGCCCTTGTACTTCCGGCCAGCATCGCCGTTGACGCGAGCTCGATACCTTACTTCAAGCAGTACATCCACAAGGACTTCGACGCGGAGTACCTGCTGTTCGTAAGCAGCCAGTACGGGCCGCACCTGATAAGCGTCTACGCCTTCGGCTCCTTCCCCGAAGGCTATCAACTGACGCAGGCGCAGATAGCTTCGCTTCCGCCGGTAGGGGGAGGAACAACTACGGGTCCCGGCGCGTCGCCCCAAGGTGGCGACGGCACACCGGCTCAGACAGGCGAGGAACAGCGGCCCGACTAGCGAAAGAGAATCATGGACGAGCGAGGGCCGCGGACAACGGCTGCGAAGTGCGAGCAAAGGCGGACCGAGAAGCGCCGAGGCAGTCCGCGCCGCGTTTTCGTACGCCTGACGATTATCTCCCTCGTCGTGACAGCCTCAGTTGCCGTTACCGCGGCGTGCTCACGAGGAGTCACTCACCGCGTGCTCACCTTCTTTTATGATGGCGTTCCACCGTTGGGCGGCGCCGTCCAGCTGGAGATGGACTTGTCGCAGGCCACCGTCGAGGACACCGGGGATGAGCCGGCGGCCGGCGCCCGAGTGAAGCAGCGGTTCTACAGCCATCCGGCGTATCGCAAGAACCTGTGCGGCGGTTGCCACGATGCTGAAGGTGGGAAGTTGTTGAAGACCGCCCGTGAAGGGCTGTGCCGGATGTGTCACCCGGACAAGCCCGCCAAGAAGGAGTTCGTCCACGGGCCCGTGGCGGTC
>CBDUZY010000043.1:0-11453 GCA_965371825.1 uncultured bacterium | reverse complement strand
ACTACGTGAACGGTCGGCACGTCCAACAGGGCGACCGGTTCCTGACCCCTTCGGGGTAGTCGCCGTACCGTTCGACTAAACTGTCGATTAGTCTCGTCTTGCGGTGGATTCGAAGCGAAGCGACAGCAGCGCCGAGAAGTGATTTTCGTCCGTTGCGTGTACGGCGAGGCTAGCGAAGCGGATCGCCCGACCAACCGAGGCCAACTCACGCACGGCATCGACCGGGCTGAAGGGAAGATCCGAGAGCGCGCGTCGATCGGCACCGGATCGGAGTGCGACGTCGATCGTCTTGCCGCCGCGCTTCACACGGAGCGTGCGCATGTCTTCCGCAACCCTGGTTGCCCATCTCCGGCGCAGGTCGACGTTCGGCGCATCGGCATCCAACGACTCGCCGTCGAGGCCGATGATATGATCGCCGGCCTGAAGGCGTCCGGCGGCCGCCGTGTTCGGGTAGACGCGCACTACGACAACGACGCCCGGTTCGTCCGCGGAACGCATTGCGATGCCCAGCCGCGATGATTGAGATCTTCCCGCGGCCGCTTGTGCATTCCAAGACGTTGGGTCGAGCAGTGACGGCGCCCCCGCACGTGCGTCGGTTAACCATCGCTGGAGAACCTGTGACGCCAGCCCGGGCTGAACGATCGTGAGCATTGTCCGATCCGTTTGGCGTTTCCAGACCGCCGCGGCTTCATCGGCTGTCGCCAGAGTCGATATCATGCCGACTTGCCCGTCCAGAATTCGCTCGAGGTGGTCTCTACTGAGCGTGATGATCAGCCAGCCGTCGTGTGCGGCCCATGCCGGCTCCGTGTTTCGCAGTAACTTCGCCGTGGCAAACCGCGACTCTTTCGAGTACGGACCCAACGGGACGTACGAGATGGGCACTCCCAAGTGGGTGGTGAGGTGGATCGTCGGGGTGTTCTCGCGGGCAACCGGATCACGAGCGTACAGCAGTTCGAGGATCCTCTCCGCGATTCGACTGACTTCCCCATTCACCAGTCGGGCCTGTTCGCACTCGACAATGACGGCAAGCTGCGGCGCTGAGGCTCCGGTCATGTCCTGGTCCCAGGCGACGATAACGTGCGGGCCGAGCCGGGGAAGCGGGTCCGGAGTGGCTCCGTCGCGTGCCCTGAAGCCGGCGAGCAGCCTCATGTATCGCCCCAGTCTACCGAGCGGTCGAGTAGTCGCCGACTTCTCGAATGCGCGGTTGAGTTCGATCGTTGACGCCCACGCCCCGAGTGTCGTCTGGGGTAGCTTTCGCATTTGATCAATTGCGTGACCGGCGAGTTTCGACTGTGACCGGGGACTCTTCAGGGCGCTTCGCATGGCGAAGTCGATCCGGCCTTCTCGCTCATACATCCCGACTACGGTACGATCGAATGCGTCCCACCAACGACCGTCCTCGCCCTCCCGACCGCCGGCGCGATCGGCTGCCGGGCCGGGCACGGCGCCCCTTTCGGGGGAAGCGCCTGTGGGGGAATCGCCGGGGTCCGTCGCGCTCCTCGCGTTGATATACGCAACGGCGAGTGGTCTAGGCGGAAGGTGAGAGACGAGCTTGCGGTAGCCGGCGGTGTCCGCGAGTGCGGTTCGACCGCGCCCGCTCATCAGGAGTCGTGCACCCCGCATTAACGATTCGCCGCCGGTGGTTCGAGTCATGGCGACGATTGTCCCTCGCGCGCAAGCGACGATCCCGTCGTCCATTCGAAACAGCCTGGCCGAAGGCGATAGCCTCGCCGCCCTCCGTCGATCTTTGGGGAACCAACGGTCGAGCGTATTCGCGTCCTTCACGCGCGCATACCACACGCCGTCCGCAACGTCGGACCACGACTCGGCCGCCAGGCCGACCTCCGTCGCCATCAGGTCATCGATGCCGATCGAACTTCGAGACCCCAGGAATGCGTTTACGGCCATGCGAAGATCGAAGGGGATGCTGTCGTCGGTCGCGGAACCGGACAGAAGAGGAAACAGGCGCCAGGCGTGCGCCTGGCGCAGGGCGGCGTTGACGTCTCCCAGCCGGCTGACGGTGATGAACACGCCGGTCGACGGTGGCGCGAACCGCGCGAAGGAAACGTCGTCGCGGTTCCCCCTAGCGGACAGATCGTTCGGATCGGACCGGACGCTGCTGCAGATGGAAAGAAACGCGACGAGGGCGACGCCCATCAATCGACTTTGCCGGGTTCGACCTAAGACACGGAACGTCAGCAACACAACGGCCCCGCCCGAGAAACATCCATCCCTCGAAACTCCTTGTGCGATGAAGGAGACGCAAACGACCGGAATGGTGTGGAGCACGATTGCCGACCCGCAGGCCTACAGGTTCTCAACCCCACCCGTCTTCGAGGGTTTCTCTTCAGGGCGTGTGCGTGAACCAGGGCTATCCTGTTCGGCGGGCGCTTCCGCGTCCGGCACCTCGGCCTCTCGAGGAGGTCCACTCAGCCGAGGAGTTGCGCCCTCCTCTTCGAGCTGATCGAGGGCCCCGAAGATCGTCTGATCGAGCATTTGTTGGAGGGACTCGCCGCTGCGCCGTTTGTCCTCCATGTTTCGCTGTGCCTGCTCAATGAAATCACTCAAAGCGTGTTCGCCGAGTTCCTGCTCGTTTGCCCCGGTTGAAGATCCGAGCTGATCGCCCGTACCGCTTGGTTGCTGTTTGATCTCGGTCTTGCCGGCGACCGTGGACTTGCCCTGCCCATCGAAGAGACCCGCGAACGCGAGCACCACGACCGCAGCCGCCGCCACCGGGCCGGCGATGTATAGTGTCCTACGAAACCGGACCCACGCACGTCGGTTCTGATCGTCCACACATGAGAGAAGCCGATCAGAGAACGCCTCCGGCAGAGTGCCCGCTTCTCGATCAGATCCGATTATGTGACCACTGACTTCGAGCAGGGCGAGCGCCCGACGGCAATTGGAACACCGCAGGCGATGAGCCCCCAACTCCGTCGCCAACGACGTGGAGAGTTCACCGTCGAGGTATGCGTCGAAAAGCTGTTTAGCTTGCTCGCAATTCATAAGAAGACTCAGTCAAGGCAGCGGGGGTCGACCGGAAACGTCTGGTCACCCATCGTTCGTCCCCTTTTACCCGGTCCGTTGCGTGAGGTTGCGGTAGCGACCCCAATCCTCCTGGGCCACCGGCTCGAGCAAACTTCGCAGGCGGGCACGCGCCCGGTGCAGGTGACTCTTAACGGTCGCCGGAGGAAGCTGCAGAATGCGGGCGATCTCATGGCAACCCAGCTCATGTCGGTAGAACAGCAGGACCGTCGCCCGTTGCGGCGCGGTCAGTTTGTCCACGGCTGACCAGACCATCTCGCGCACACGGCCGGCCTCCTCGGACTCCAGCAGCGCCGTGGGAGACTCATCGTCCGCCGACGCCATGGACGCGAGGTCCATTTCGCCACCGACCGAGCGCTTCCGGCGCAGTTGGTTAAGACAGACCCGATAGCCGATCGTGAAAAGCCAAGTACTAAAGCGGTATTCGCTGAGGAATGTATCGAACGACGCAAACGCCTTGAGAAACGCCTCCTGGCAGATGTCCTCGGCGTCGTGATGGTCACGGACCATTCGCCAGATGAACGCGTACAGACGGTCCTTGTGCAGATCAACCAGCTCGCGCAGCGCGAGCCGGTCGCCTCCGCGTGCCCGTGCGATGAGCTCCCTCTCACGCTCTCGGTTAGTCGTCGAAGCGTGCTTCGCCACTCGATACCCCTGTCTCACTCACCAATTATACCCAATCATCCGGTCGCACGTTGCGATCTCGGCAGCCAAAGATACAATCGATCAAGATTATAGGGCACGTGAGCGCCCAGCCAAGTTTTTCGTAATCATTTGTATACAATAAGGTTATGAAGAAATCTCCCAACGACGAAAACGTGATTTGCCGTAACCGGAAGGCGAGATTCCGTTTTCAACTCCTCGAGAAGGTCGAGTGCGGGATCGCCCTATTCGGCACGGAGGTCAAGAGCCTCCGGGAGCACGCCGCCTCGATCGAGGAGGCCTACGCTCGGATCGAGCGGGGTGAACTGTGGCTTATCGGAGCCCACATCGCACCTTACGGCTTTGCGAGCACGCAGAACCACGATCCCTACCGGAAGCGGAAGCTCCTCGTTCACGCCCGAGAACTTCGGCGCCTAAAGCCGAAAGTCGAGCAAAAGGGGCTCACGCTCGTGCCGTTGCGGATCTACTTCAACGACCGCGGAATCGCCAAGGTCGGCATCGGGCTCGCTCGCGGAAAGAGCGTGTCCGACAAGCGTCAGACCCTAAAGGCCCGCGAGCACAAGCGCGAGATGGATCGTGCGGTGCGCAGGAAGGGGCGCTAAAGGGGTAGTCCTATCACCCGCGCCCCTGTAACAGGGTCGGTCGCCTGTGTGGCGAAGCATGCCGGCGTCGCCTGGACCGCGCAGACGATGCGAGACGGTCCACGAGACAACGATCAACCGAACCCGGGCTCGCTAGCCGTCGATAAGGAAACGGCCGTGTGAGCCGCGGCTGCGCGCCGCCGGAGAAGGTGTGTGGATCACATCGGGTGTTATCGGAAGAGGGCGCCGGTGGGTCGGGAGACAGCCTCATGCCGCTGACCATGACGTGCAACGATCTCGAACCCGGGATGAAGCTCGCCGAATCGGTAATGTACAAGGGGATGCTGATGCTCCCCGCAGGCAAGGCTCTTACCGCGGCGGACATAGCCGCCGTGACAAGACGGTTTTCGTGGATGTCCTTTCGGGTCGGCGATCCCATCCTCGACGGGGCCATCGAATTCGAGGACGACTCCAAGGATCGGGAGGTGGCCAACGTCGTACAGGGCAAGATCTCCCACTGCATGTCCGAGGTTCACAAGAGGCACTCGATGCGCATATCCGTCGGCGGCGGAGGAATCGACTTCGGAGTGGTGAACGCGGCCGTCAAGGAGGTAATGAAGTTCCTTAATAACAATCCGGTGTCGAGTGCCCTGCTCTCGAAGTGCTTCGACGCCGGCGACTACCTGGCCGTCCACGCCGGAAACGTGTTTTACCTGAGCATGCTCCTGGGCTCAGCCACCCAGGGATACGTCGCCCGAGAGCGCAAACGACAGACGCTCGCCCAACTTCAGCCTAAGCAGCTCGAGGACCTCACGCCGCTCGGTGTTGGGGCGATGTTCTCTGATATCGGACTGGCTCCGCTTGCCCTCGTGTTCGGGGAGGATCGCCAACTGACGGAATCTGAGCGCCAGATCGTACGCGACCACCCCGCGGAAGGGGCGAAGCTCATGCCGGACCTGTTCCCGCGCTTGGCGAGGATGGTCGTGCGAACGCACCACGAGAACTATGACGGCACGGGGTATCCGGGGGTAGTGGGCGGCGACGCACTCAACGTCTTCACCCGGATCTTGCGCATCGCCGATGCTTTCGACTCAGCCACGTCCAACGCGTTCAGTCAGGCGAAGTCACCCATCCGGGTTCTGTGGGACATGTCGCTGGGCCAGTATCGACACCTTTACGATCCGGTGCTCGTGACTGTCTTTCGCAGGATCATTCAGCCGTTTCCCATAGGCGCGAGGCTGCGCCTGACCGACGGCCGATCCGCCGTGGTCACGAAACACAACCGCGAAGTCCCATTCGATCCCACGGTCATCGTCGCGTTCGGCAAGACGGGGGAACGGGTAAAGAAGCTCGCCCCACCGGGCCTGCTGAGTCAGCAAGGTCTGACGGTCAAGTCGTTCCAGGGCGAAGACCTCGGCTACCTGCAGTACGGCGCCGGCGACGAACCACTCTCCCCACCCGCCAAGTTCCGCACGCTGTTCGAGGCGTTCTATCCGTAAAGGGCCGTTCCCCCCCACGGACCAACAAGCATCCCGGTGCGCCGGTGCGTGGCATGTTCCACGCTTGCGTGGCCAGGCTGGGCGCCGAAACAACATGCCCACGCAAGCTTGAGCATGGCACCCGGCTCCTATCCACCTAAAGGATCTAGCCCATCCAATCCGCCGAATCGGCGTTTCTTGCGGCATCTCAGAAGTTGCGGATAATCGGACCGGCCGGCAGCCTACTCAGAGTTGAGACGAACGATGACACTATCCGCAGGCACGAAACTTGGCCCCTACGAAATCCTCGCGCCGCTCGGCGCGGGCGGCATGGGGGAGGTGTATCGCGCCCGGGACACCAAGCTTGATCGTGAAGTGGCCGTCAAAGTCCTACCTGATCGTGTTGCCGCGGACCCGGAAGCACTCGCGAGGTTTGAGCGAGAGGCGAAAGCTGTAGCGGCTGTCACACATCCCAATGTTCTCGCGATTCATGATTTCGGAACGGATCGGGACATCACATACATTGTGACGGAGTTGCTCGAGGGCGAAACGCTTCGGCAACGGCTGCACCAGTCATCGATCCCGTGGCGCAGGGCGGTCGAGGTCGGCGCCTTCGTGGCAGACGGGCTGGCGGCCGCGCATGCCAAGGGCATCATTCACCGTGATCTGAAGCCGGAGAACATATTCCTGACCGCCGACGGCGTGGTGAAGATCCTGGACTTTGGATTGGCCCGGGCGGAACAGGCGTCCAGCCCCGAAGATCGGACAATCACACTCGATACGAGGCCCGGAACCGTTCTCGGAACAGTCAACTACATGTCACCCGAGCAGGTGCGCGGCCGAACGCTCGACGCGCGAACGGATATCTTCTCACTTGGCTGTGTCCTGTATGAGATGGTGGCGGGCGAGCGAGCGTTCAAGGGGGACACATCCGCGGATATAACAACGGCGATCCTGACACAAGATCCGGCAACCGTGTCCGAAACGATCATCGACGTGGTCCCGGATCTGGATCGCACGATTGCCCGATGCCTGGAGAAGAACGCGCAGCAGCGATTTCAATCGTCCGGAGACTTGTCCTTCACACTGCGATCGATTCTGGCGGGTAGCGGCGCCGTCGCAGCAGTCAAAGGAGCTCGACGTTCGCTGGGATTCGGAATCGCGGTGACGTTCGCTGCGCTGGTTCTTGCTGGTGCGGCGGGCTATCTGGGTTACCGGGCGTGGCTAGATTCCTCTGCACGAACCGCTGCCCCTCACGACTTGTCGACTCGCGATCCAATCCCCAACAGGAGAGGCCCCACATCGCCGGATAGCGCGGAGAGGGCGCGCGTCGCAGTTCTTCCCTTCGACGACACAAGCCCTGAGCCGCAGGATTGGTTCGCAAGCGGAGTGACCGAAGCGGTGATCGACGACCTCTCACAAATCACCGGTTTGCGCGTCATCTCCTACACGTCCGTCAAACAATACGAAGATACGCGTGAGCCGATCCCCGTCATCGCAGAATCGCTTCACGTCGACTACATCGTAGCCGGTTCAGTTTTTCGAGATGGTCGGCGCGTGCGTATCAGAGCCCGCCTGCTGGACGGGGAGTCCGATGAACGGATCTGGTCCGACCGCTATGAGCGGGACATGTCCGACATCATTTCTTTGCAGCACGATGTGGCCAAAGCCATCGTCAAAGGCATCCAGGTCACGCTCACGCCGTCAGAGATCGCGCGCTTGGAAACCACACCGCAGGTCGATGCCGATGCCTATCAAGAATACATGATGGGTATGAATTACGTGCGCGCCGGGACCAAGGCCGACTGTGAGTCCGCGCTGAAACTGTTTGATCGGGCAATCGGAAGGGACCCCACGTTCGCGCTTGCTCACGTCGGAAGAGCGAAGGCCTTCTTGGCTTTGTCGGACGATCACCTGCGTCCCAGAAATGCGATGCCTCAACTCCGCGCCGCCGCATTGCGCGCCCTGGCCTTGGACGACACGCTTGCTGAAGCCCACGTGGTTCTCGGCAAGTACAAGATGGAGTACGAGTGGGATTTCAGCGGCGCCAAAGAGGAATTTGAACTGGCGATCGCAGATAACCGCAGTTCTGCAGAGGCCAACTTGGCATACGCGCTTTACCTGGCGGCAATGAAGCAGGGCGATGATGCCCTGAGACGCTTGGACTGGGTGCAGGAATATGACCCGGCCTCGCGATACACACACTTCGATCACGGCTTTGTTTCCTACATGGCCCATGATTACGCACGGACGATCCGCGACGCGACCGCCGCACTCGATCTGGACAGGAATTGGTGGCCTGCCCATTTGTGGATGGCGCTTGCCTACAGTCAACTGGGAACACACGAAGATGCCGTCTACCATGCCCATGAGGCAACGCGTCTGAATGAAAGCCCCGCGTACGTCGCCATGGCCGGCGGCATCTTGGCCGTTGCCGGCAAACGCGACGAAGCACTCGCGATCTACGACTCGTTAAAGGAAACCGAGTCAGACACCTATGTCTGTCCCTACGAACTCGCCACAATTCCGCTCGGGTTGGGCGACTACGACACAACATTCGAGGAGATGGACAGCGCGTGCGACGCTCGGGCGGATTGCCTGGCTTGGCTTCAGGTCGACCCGCGACTCGACCCAATCCGCGACGATCCGCGTTTCGACGACCTGCTGGAACGCGTAGGCTTCGAGCCCCAGTTCCGGCTACGCGTCGTCGAGACGGAGAAGTCCGGCAGAATCACGCTGGCCGTGCTGCCGTTTGAGCGAATGAGCAGCGATCCGGATACGGATTACTTGAGCGAAGAGATCCCGGCCAGCATCATCGACAGTCTCTCAAACCTCTCCGAGTTGCGGGTGATTCCCCGCAGTACAGCCTTCCGCTGCAAGATCGACGACCGAGGCATCGCATCCATCGGGCGCGATCTGAATGCCACAGCGGTGTTGACCGGACAGATCAACACGCACGGTAACGAGCTGCGGATACGCGCCGAACTTGTTGACGTTGCGGAGAATCGCCAGCTCTGGAGCCAGCGATACGACCGCACGTTGACCGACATACTCGCAATCGAGCGCGACATTGCCGACAGCCTTTCGGAAGCGCTGAAGCTGCGCCTCACCGGCGAGGACAGGACGCAACTGGCCAAACGCTCCACCGCGAACTCGGAAGCACATCGCTTTTATCTCGAAGGCCGCTTCTGGTGGAACAGGAGGAGCCGAGAGGGTTACAACAAAGCCATCGAGCTGTTTGACGAGGCGATCCGTTTGGACCCCAATCACGCGCTGGCCTATGCCGGCAAGGCTGATTGTTACTGTCTGATGGTGCTCTTGGATTCTCCTCCCAAGAAGTGTATCCCAAAGGCACGAGAAGCAGCCGAACAAGCCCTGGCAGCGAACGGCAAGCTCGCCGAGGCGCACACTTCTCTGGCCTGGATCAAGTGGGTCTATGACTGGGATTGGCCTGGTGCCGAACGCTCCTTCAAACGGGCGATTGAGCTCAATCCCCGCTACGCGACCGCCCGCAACTGGTACGCCGCCTTCCTGGCCGCGATGGGCCGCAGTTACGAGGCCTTGGAGCAGATTGAGCGCGCCCACCAGCTCGATGCGGGCTCGCTCATCATCAACCGGGACCTTGGGGCCGTCTACTATTGGACCGGCCAGACCGACCGCGCCATCGATCAACTCCGCAGAACGGTCCAGATGGACCCGCTCTTCGCCCCGGCCCACGCCCATCTCGGGCGGGTATACACGGACGCAGGCATGTACGATGAGGCCATCGCCGAGCTGGAAATCGCCGCTGATCTCGCCGGAGGCGTGACCCACGTCGGCTGCTTGGGCCAGGCCTACGCAAGGGCGGGGCGGACGGACGACGCCAGGCGGGAGCTGGAGAAACTGACCGATTTCGCGAAGCAGCGTGATTTCCCGGCCTTCAAGTTCGCGTTGATCCACGAGGGACTTGGTGACAAAGAGCAGGCGTTCGAGTGGCTGGGAAAGGCCTACGACAATCGAGAATTCCCGATGGCCATCCTCAAGGTCGCCGAGGTTCTTAATAGGCTGCGCGACGACCCGCGCTTCGACGACATACTGCGCCGCATCGGTCTTGAGCCATAAGCTGGGAATGATCCCAACGCTGCAGGTGAACAACCGGAATGATCGCCTGCTCCTCATGTTCGCGCGAGATACCACAAGACAGCCGCGCCTGTCCGTAACAACTGCGGGTGGGTGGCATCCCGGCGCGCCGGGACGCTTGCGTGGCCATGCTCTGCGCCGGACCCGCAAACCATGCTCACGCAAGCGTGGGCACCCGGCGCCGCTGACGGCTCGTAAGCTGATGCGGGTCGGTTGAAAACGTCGAGAGTTGTTCTCGGATCCGCATCCCGAGCCGCGGCACAGGTCGCGTTAAGGATATGCACCACAGCGGTCGCTCCGATCTGCGCCGGTTCCTTGCCGGCGTTGGTCAACCGGGCCCCATCCGTTTACCGAATCCACCCCTTCCGATCGGCCGAATCGGCGTTTCTTGCGTCATCACAGAAGTGCCGGATAATCGATCCGACTTTGCGACCTACTCAGAGTTGAGACGGACGATGACGATACCCGCAGGCACGAACCTCGGCCCCTACGAGATCGTCGCGCCACTCGGTGCGGGCGGGATGGGAGAGGTGTATCGCGCGCGGGACAAGCGACTCGACCGCGAAGTGGCTGTCAAGGTCCTGCCTGAACACCTTGCTGAGGATGCCGGTGCGCTGGCCCGGTTTGAGCGCGAGGCCAAGGCTGTCGCCGCGCTGTCACATCCGAACATCCTGGCCATCCACGACGTGGGGGCCGAAGGCAACACGTCGTATGTGGTGACCGAGCTTCTGGAAGGGGAAACACTACGGGAGCGCGTTCGTCGTTCGCCAATTCCGTGGCGGAAGGCCGTCGAATACGGTGCGGCGATCGCCGATGGGCTGGCGGCTGCTCATGGCAAAGGCGTTGTTCACCGTGATCTCAAGCCGGAGAACATCTTCCTCACCAAGGACGGCGTCGTGAAGATTCTCGACTTCGGACTGGCGCGCATGGAGTCAAGCTCCATCTGTACGCCGCCGGAGGGACAGGCGGATGCTCCGACCCTCACGCTCGAAACAAGACCCGGCACGATACTCGGCACCGTCAACTACATGTCACCCGAGCAGGTGCGCGGACAGAAGATCGACGCCCGAAGCGACATCTTCTCGTTTGGCTCTGTACTCTACGAGATGATGACCGGATCTCGCGCGTTTACCGGCGAATCCACACCCGAGGCGATGACCGCGATCCTCAAGGAAGACCCTCCCAACGTTGTGTCCACTCGTGCCGAGGTGGTTCCCGAGGTGGATCGGGTGATCACGCGCTGCCTCGAGAAGAAGCCGGAGCATCGCATTCAGTCGGCCCGTGATCTGGGCTTTGCGCTGCGTGACATTCTAATGGACAGTGGACCGTCGAAGCCTGCGACGGCACCGCCGAAGGCCGCCAAACTCTCTTGGATTATAGTGGGCGTGCTGGCGGTTGGCCTGACTGTGATCCTTACACTCTGGCAAGCGGGCAAGCTGGGGAGTGACAAGGCTGAGGCTATCACTTCCCTGGCGGTGCTGCCCTTTACTAGCGCGGGCGGCGATCCGGATACCGAGTATCTGAGTGACGAGATTCCGGCGAGCATCATCAACAACCTCGCTCGGCT
>CBDUZY010000042.1:0-11466 GCA_965371825.1 uncultured bacterium | reverse complement strand
GATGAAGTCGCCCTCGATATCGCGCAGAAGCAGGTTGCTCACCCCCGGCTCGCCGCCAAGCGCTCCCCGCTCGGTTTGTATTCCAAAGAACCCCGGCCGGTCCGTCAGGCTGTACCTCTCCGGGTTCTCCCGAATGATCGTCCACCCCGCCGAAAGATCGGGACTCTCGAAGTCGTCCCTGAATGCAACCTCTGCCGCTCGCGCTGGCGACCCGAGGAACATCGTGACAAACATGCCTGCGGCAACAACGCTCCGTACGATACTCGATCCGTTCATGATTACCTCACTGCATGGCGGTACGCGTCAGACCTTCGCCTGATCATGCCGTTAAGGTTACCGCTCCTCGTGCGGAGTGAAAAGTACCCCCGGTGCACGAGCCCGAGATTCAATATCAGGAATCGAGTGGCGAACGGCTTGCCTTGGTGCGGTTGAGACGCACCCTGCTCGCAGCCGAATGGCGGCGCGAGGGCCCGAATCGTTTGCCAGTCTTGTTCGCCGAGGATCCAACCCGGCCCAACGTCTGGCGACCACCCGTCTCGAACATACCCTCATAGGTCGAGCCCATCGAGCGAATCCGATCATGGCGCTGCGCGAGCAAGCGGTCCGGCGGGAGGGTCGACAGTTCGTCGATTGCAGACATTACGAACTGTTTGACCGACTCGGCTGCCTCCCCGTGATTGCGGTGTGCCCCCCCGACCGGTTCCGGGAGTATCTCGTCGATCACACCGAGACGGAGCAGGTCCGGTGCCCGCAGATTCAGCGCCGAGGCGGCCTCCTTCGCTCGGGCGCTCGTCTTCCAGAGGATGGCGGCGCACCCCTCGGGAGAGATGACCGAGAACACGCTGTGCCCAAGCATGGCCATCCGGTCCGACACGCCGATTCCCAACGCCCCTCCGCTGCCTCCCTCGCCGATCACCACAGCCACGATGGGCACCGGCAATTGGGGCATGGTCACCAGGTTTTCGGCGATCGCCCGGGCAATCCCGCGCTCCTCCGCTCCCGTACCGGGGTAGGCCCCGGGTGTATCGATCAACGAGACGATCGGAACGCCGAACTTGGCGGCCAGTTTCATCTTGGCGAGGGCCTTGCGATAGCCCTCCGGATGGGCGCAGCCGAAATTGCACGCCACCCGCTCCTCCAGCGAGCGCCCGCGGTTGTGACCCACGATCATCACCCTGTGCTCACCGATGTATCCGAAACCGGTTACTAGCGCCGGGTCGTCGCCGTACACTCGGTCGCCGTGAAGCTCGCAGAAGTTGTCCACCACGAGGTCAATGTAATCGGTAACCAAGGGACGCCGGGGGTGGCGGGCGACGAACACGGTTTCCCACGGATCGAGGTTTGCGTAAATGTCCTGGGCGGTTTGCGTCCAAGTCGCCCGAAGGTCCGCCAGTTCCGCGGATGTGCCGGGACGAGTCGTCTTGTCCGGGCTCGAGAGTCGTTCTATCCTCGCCTCGATCTGCGAGAGAACGCGCTCGCGCGGCAGCTCGCCGCTAAGCGAGTAGGCTCCGAATTCTCCCCACCCTCTCTGATCCGAATGCATCGCAACTCCGCACTCTAATCGTTGTCTCTACGCCACGTCGGCCCATAACGGCTTGCGTTCCAGACTCCAGTGTAACGAGGTCCGATCTTCAGTCAAGCCATAAGCTTCTGAACTGGCCGAAGTTGCAGGCGCGCACCAGTAATAGACGGCGAGACGGTAGGGTCGGCGAATTACTCGACACTGAGTCCGAAGATGCCGGTAGTCCGATATCACCGAGCCGCATTAGCGTCTGAGCTCGGTTTGCGGCTGCCGCGATGAACACACTGCGAGAACGATTAGGTTATTGAACCTGGGCGTGGTGTCACAGGTAGCCCAGATCGCTGAGGTGACTTTCGAGTTCGGCGCGTTGTTCGTCGTCCAGTCCGTCTGTGTAGATACCACCGTATGTGTCGCTGCCGACTCCGGCTAACTCAGGTGCCAGGAGGGCGGTCGGCGGAGATTTCTCGAAGTGACCGGAAGTTCGCGCCGGATCTTCGCGGTGCGCCCCGCCGACCCACGATGTACCCTCGATTTGAGGGGGTACTTCGAGCAACAGGCATTGCAGGATCGTAGGGGCAAGATCGACACCCGCCGGATGCTCCGTCTCGACGGCGAGGTTCGTCGCGAGTACCCCCGGAACGGCGCTAGGGTCGACGAGATGGTCGGCGGCCCACAGCTTTTCGTTGTCGACGACTACCTCCGTGGGTGCCCCACCGAGCGCGGTCTGCCAGCTTGCCCGATACCCGGGTTCGAAGCCGACAACAAGGTCGGGTCCCTTGGAAGTGCTCGGGCCGCTGTAGATGTCTTGTCCGGCGTAGACCTGGCGAATCATTGGAGCGCCGCTCGCGGGATCGACGGCCCGGCGCAGTCCCTCTTGGATTCGGCATGCTACGTCGCTTGCTTCTTCTCCACATCTGACGACGCCATGCGACTCCCGTCCGCTCACGTTCAGGTAGATGCTGGTGAATCCCAGGGCGTACGCCTGAGTGCGACTCCAGTCCACGTCGCAAAGAAGCGAGCGGCCCTCGTCGCTACGCGTGGTTGCCCCTTGCACATGTCCTTTGAGAGCCATGAAACCGCTTTCGATTAACCACCTGTTCAGGTGGACGGCGCGGCGGAAGGGTCCGAACCCGTGGTCGGAAACGACGAAGACCGCCGTGTCGTCGCCGGCCATCTCTAGAGACGATGCGAGGATTCCGTCCATCTCGCGGTAGAGGTCGTCGACCACGTGACGGTACTTGTCACCGCGGGCACGGTCGAACGTCGGGCTGGTTGGATCGTCCACGGACCAGAACATATGCTGAATGCGATCACCGGCGTCGAAAACGAAAGCAAGAAGTCCGTCGTCAAACCGGTTCAGTTCGTGATCGAACATCGCCAGTCGTTCGCGGCTGACGTCCGAGCACTGCTGCAGGAACGCGTCCAGATCATAAAGACCGTCGGTCACCGCGTTAGTGTCCTCGGGCAGTCCGAGAGTGTGGAATGGTCCAAGCGTCTCGGCGAGCTCAGCCCCGAAGGCAGCGGGCTCAGTTAGCGGCTCGGATTGGCTTTTCGGATCAATCTGCACCGGCGTGGCGTAGAGCCTCAACTCGGGATCGAGGGCAACCAGGTGAAACCGAACAATGCCCTCGCAAAGACGCACCGGACCCCAACCGAAACGCACTTTGAACCACGGCGACCACTGACCCAGCCTGAGTTCACGTCGTTGCGACTGCAGGGTCAGGGCAACTCCGCCAGGCGTACGCTCGATGGTCAGCTTCGCGCGCGACGCCCTGGAACCGGCGATACCCCCTACGGTCGGCCCGAATACCGACGTTGCGATCCGCTCGCCGCGCCACGAAACCGGCACGACGTTGTCGCGCGGGGAATCGTCCTGATTCGTCGAATAGAGCGTGTGCTTGCCCAGCCGACCCGTAACATCGGGAACGCCCAGACCGGCAAGAAAGCTCCCGTTTACAACCTCAGCCGGAAAGGTGACCGGCCAGCGGATCACACTGGTGGGGATACCGGCGTCGGACGTGTATCGCCAGAAGCCCGGGGCCTGCCGAGGACAGACGTAGCGTTTCCGTCCGCCGCGCGGGCCTTTCTCCGTTCGGTTCAGCGACAGAAAGGGAACGTACCCGGACGGGTCACGGTGAATGAAGTCGAAGATGCCGTGTCGTCCGGGGTAGCAGCCCGTCGCAAGCGACGACCACGCCACCGGACTCTCCGCCGGGTTGCTCGTTGCGAGAGAACGCAAGCTCCCGCGTTGCCGCAGGCGATCAAATGCCGGGAGCTTCCCTTCTCCGATCAGGCGTCGAACGCGTCTCGGATCAAGCCCGTCCATCCCGAGGACAAGGACTTTCCGGTAGGTCTTGTCGGTCTTCATGTTCTAGTTTATGCCGCCTCGAGTAAAGTGCATGGGGTCAACGCCGCGCGGAGCGTCGTCAGTGCAGGCCCCGGCCCGCGCGGTGCTTGGCCGATACGAGGTCTGGCGTAAGCACGTCACGCTCTTTCTTTCGCCGCGCGGCTAGTTTGGCGAATAGCCAGCCGCCGCACCGGCGAAGCTGAGAGAAGCAGACTGCGATGCCGGTACCGACAACAGCCAACATCAACCCCAGCGAGGAGAACAGACTGCTGCCCGTTCCGGGATCGATGTACGCCTCGGCTCGACTACTTGCCGGACCCAGGTAGATCGTCAGGGCGACCACCGCTGCTATCAAGTACCTGCGCGTTTGCGTGCGCTTCATTGGATACCTCACTTTCCAGCCCGTCCGCGACAGTCGCCGCCCGAGGGGAAACACCACTCGCCCAACTCTCGAACCTGCCGTTGAGCAACTCGAGAACCTCGGCTCTCTTGTCAGCCAGGTTCTCAGCCATCATGGGGTCGCTGCGAACATCGAACAACGTGCGACGGCCGCGCGAATCAGATTCCATCAGATACCCATCCGAATAGACGGAATCCACCCATCGAAGCCAACGGGTCAGATCCGCCTGCATGTCCAACCGTTGACTGATCGAGAGCGCGGCGATTGAGGCGCCGTGCGACTGGGCGACACACACTTCGCGCTGGGGCACGTCGGTCTCGGCTAACGGTAGCCGATAGGCTCGCACCACCGACTTCGGCACCTCGGCTTTCGCCTGCTCCATGAGCGTGACGAAGACATCAACCGGCTGCACCGGCCACGCGAACCGCCGCGCCTCCACTCCGCCCGGTGGACGGACGAGAAGCGGAACGTGCAGCAATTTATAGTGCGAGCTGGCAGTGTGGAACAGCATACCCCACTCGCCGAAAAGCTCACCGTGGTCACTCGTCACCACGAGCCACGTGTTCTTCAGAAGGCCCAAGCCCCTCAGCATTTCAATGAGCTCGCCCACAATCTCGTCCTGGTAGGCGACCTCGGCGTCATAGAGTCGGCTGAGTAATTGGATCTGCTTATCCGAGTAGACATCCGGCAGTCCGCAGGCATGGGCTGCGAGACTCTCTTCGCTCTGAGGGAGACTGCGAGCGGCCTGGCGCTCCTCCGCCGTCAGGTGGCTTTGTAGGAACCGTTCCGGCGGCAGATATGGATCGTGCGGCTCGAAGTAGTTGAGCATCGCGAAGAACGGACGCTTCGATGATCCGCGCTCGACAAGCCGCTTACTCAGCAGCCAGTTCGTCCATGCGGACCCCTTGTCCCAGCCCGTGTCCTCCGACAGTCCGAAGACCGTCGCGACCGTCTGCAGGCCCCCGCACCGCAAAGCGAGACCCCATCGGTTCAGCGTGGGGTCCCCGGTGGTCTGGATGAAGCTGTCGAAGCCCCTCGCGAACCCGTTCTTCTCGTTGAGCAGGTGGTTGTTGGAGATGGCAAACGTCTCATACCCGCGCTCCTTCAGCAACTCGGGCAGCACGGGGATGTCATCATCGAGCTTGTAATGGCCCCAACTGACACCGTGACCGTCCGAGTAACGCCCGGTAAGCAGGCTCGCGTGAACCGGTAGCGTCCACGGCGCCGTGCTGATCGCCTGATCATAGAGAATCGAGGACTCCGCCAGGCGGTCGAGATTCGGAGTGAGCGACTTCCCATCGTGTTCGCCGACGCGATCGGCCCGAAGCGTGTCCAATACGACCAGAAGCAGGTTTGGTCCCTGGTCCACGACTTCGCCCGCCCTCGGCTGATCCGCCCGGGCCCATAACGCGACGTGGTCACGCGTTTTCAAAAGCGCCAGGCCCGTCCCCCCGGCACACACCAGCCAGACAACGAGTACCAGACCCCTGGTCAGGTTCATCAAAGTGGGCGTCCGGGATACGCCGATTCGCCAGATGCCTAGTCCGACCAGGATTCCCATCAGCACCGAGACCGCCGGATGCGTCAGGGAGTGTTCCAAACCGACGGTGAGACCGAACGTCTGGGTACGATAAACGAGCGCGGCGCCCGCCAGGGCCGGAAGGACGCACATTAGGGCGCCCCTGATTGCGCACCGCAGGCTGCGAAACGGCAGACCCAACACGACCCCGCACAGCCATCCGACCGCCAATAGCGCGATAACCGCACATCCGAGAGTAGCCACGTTCGAGAATGCAGCGAGCGCTAGCTGACCGGCCCCTACCCGTCCCTCATGTAGATTGAAACGGGCCAGCACCTCCACGACGGCGATAACGACCACGGTGGCCAACGCACCTGTGATTGCCCGAAACGCGTTGATCCCGGGCTTTTCCCCCGAGTCCGGTAACTTCCTCATGGTCCACGAACCCCATCGTCAGTGGTCAGCACTTTCCACACACCGCGCACTTTCCCCGTAATCAAACTTTCGATACGGTGCCCGCGAAGTCAAAGATATCCCTTGCCCAAAATGAACTGCGTCAGATGAGAAACCAGGATGTTAGCGGACTAGGCTCGATTTGTAGCTTCTTCTTTTCTAGCCGGACCGGCCCTCGGCCCGAGAATACCAGCAGCCTGCGGAAGAACATATGGCACGGGCCTTGACTCTTAACCCGTGTTTTCACCCGTTGGAAACCGGTACCACAGCGATCGCGTGACTGGGTAGTCGCTTAACTGTCAGAGGGTTTAGCCGGTTTGGCGATGGCCGCGATTCGGGGATTCTCGTATGCGACGTAGTCGGCGTAGCTCATCTGAATGGAATCCGTATGGCTTCCGGCGTTGAAGTTGATACGCTCGTTTTCTGCCAGACGCTCGTCACAGATCGTGGAGAGGTCAAAGAGGCTGCCGAACGGCGGGATGGAGCCGGGTGTCAGCCCCGTCATCTCCAGCACCTCGTCCTTATGCGCAAAGCGAAGCCGTTTCGAGCCGATCGCCCTGCGCAAACCCGAACTCTGCAACGCCAGGTCGGCGGGCAGGACGGCCATCACGAATCCGTCATCACCTTTGAGAATCAGGGCCTTGGCCCCGCTGTGGAGCGGGACACCACGGACCTCGGCCGCCTCGACGCTCGTATGAACGGCGCGATGGTGCGTCTGGGTGAAGACAATTCCGGCGCTCGTCAGTGCGTCCTTCAACCGCTCGAATACACCCGCGCCGCTACTGCTCATTGTCCGAATGATTCCATCGGTGAGGCGATCGGATACTCAAGATAGTATTACTGCGTGCGACCTGCCGCTCCCTCACGGTCGCGGTACTGACCTGTGCTCGGCGTCCGTACGTTCCGACGTTCCGACGTTCCGGATCATGCTTCGAAGAGCGGCTGTTGGGCCGGGTCCTCTTGAGCAACGCGCCGCCTCACGTCGGTTATCTCCTCGATGAACTCGTCGACCGTGCTGTACTTGCGGTGCACGCTCATGAAGCGAACGTACGCGACGGGGTGGAGCCGCCGAAGCTGTCTGCCCACGTACTTGCCGATCTCTTCCGTTGTCACATCCCGTTCGTGGTTGCTGAACAGGTCGCCCTCGACGCGATCGACCAGCTCCTGAAGCTGCTCCTCGGTGATTTTCAGCTTCGAGCAGGCCCGATCGACTCCGCTCGCGATCTTGTCGCGATTGTAGGGCACGCGATCCCCGCTGTTCTTCACCACCATCAAACGCAGCTCCTCCTCCAACCGCTCCTTGGTAGTAAACCGCCGGCTACAGGACAGGCACACTCGTCGACGCCGAATGGCCGCCCCACCCGCGGTCACACGAGAATCGATTACCTTGTTGTCAGTACGCTTGCACGCGGGACACTGCATGTGGCGGTCTCCTACACCTACGGCATGGACGGACTACCGCGCCAGCCGGCAGGCACACACCTCCACCTCTTCTACACCTGGGCAGACATCCAGCCTACCTGCACTAGATGTTGGGTGTCAAATCGCCTAATCTGAGCACGCGGACGGCCTGGTGTGGCATCGGCGCCCAACCGGCGACGCCGCAGGCTCACCCACGTGGAATCGCCCATGGGACGATTGATCGAAAAGACGCTCGACGGAATCCGCATCCAGGGTTTCTCGCTGGCCGGCGAGGAGACCGTCGTCGCTGCGCCCGAGTACAACGTCTGCTTCGACGCCGGTCGAGCCCCGCGGGAGATCATCTCAATCGACAACCTCTGCCTGACCCACGGCCACATGGACCACGCCGCCGGCGTCGCCTACTACCTCTCCCAGCGGAATTTCGTCGACATCGCCCCCGGTCGGGTCATCGTCCACCGCAGCCTGGCTCAGCCGATCCAGAAGCTCATGGACATCTGGTCCGACATCGAAGGCCACCCCTCGCCCGGCCAGATCTACGGTGTCGAGCACCTCGAGGACGTCGAGATTCGCCGCGGGCTGATCGTTCGGGCGTTCACCGTCAACCACTCCGGCCCGTCGCTGGGATTCACCATCATCGAGAAGCGGCACAAGCTCAAACCCGAGCTCATCGGCAAGTCCGGCCAACAGCTCGTCGCTCTAAAGAAGAAGGGCATCGAGATAGAGGACCGCTTCGAGGCCCCGCTGGTAACCTACACCGGCGACACAGCCCTGGGTCGATTCCTCGACCTCGAGTTCGTTCGGACAAGCCGGGTCGTTATCCTCGATTGCACCTTCTTCGAGCGCGATCACCTCGAGCGGGCTAGCGCCGGCAGGCACATCCACGTAACCGACTTACCGAAAGTCTTCGAAGCCATCCCCGAAGCGCAGATCATGTTGATGCACATGACGCGCCGCACGGATTTCCGCCAGGCCAAGCACATCCTCGAACACACGCTAAGCGCCGACGACCTTTCCCGCGCGTCGTTCCTAATGGAGCGCCCACCACGCGCCGCCCGCACCCCCGACTCCCCCAGCCGCGTCGAAACCACGTAGGGCGTGCCACTGCTCAAGGGAATCGGACAGGTGCGGATGGTGGTTCGCAAACGACCGCGGGCTCCCATGACCGCTGCCACGGCCGTGGTCACCAATCAATGCTCGTTGGATGGGCGTACTATCACGTCGATCTACGAAAGGCGCTGGCGAATCGAGGAACTGTTCAAGGAACTGCGGAGCGACCTGGGGCTGGGCGATTACGAGGTGATGAGTCGGGAGGGCATCCTCCATCACCTCCACCTGGGCGGCCTGGTCCATCTGCTGCTGACCCACCACAGCATGGAGGCTGTCGGTGCACAAGCCAGGAAGGTAAATCGCGAGGTCCCTCTGCCACCGCTGAGCCGCCGCCTCGACGCATTGCGTCAGCTGATTCGCGTAGACCAGATTCGGAGACTACTTCGTGATCAACCGAACACAAGACGACGCAGAAGACTCAAGACCTGGCTCTTGGCCGCATAGAATCTGCTCAGTCTGAGTCTCGAGCAGTGTCGCTACATGGTGCTATCACGCTTGCGTGAGCGTGTTTCGTCGATCTGGGATCCAGCATGCCACACAAGTCTGGCCATGCGACTCATCGGCGCGGTATACTCGCGAGTGTGAAAACCGCATTCAAAGGAGCAACGAGTCATGCCTGAGTCCGAACAGCCGACGCCCCCGGATTCGCCGACCGCCGAAGAACTTCGCAAGGCGTTGAAGGCGTTCAAGAAACGTCTCAAGCTCGCCCGCCTCGACGACGAATCGAGTCTCGGCCACGGGCCGATGTCGGGCGGCAAGAAGTCGGGCATCGTGGCCGTCATGGCTCCCAATCAGTATCCCCGCGCCGTCTGGGACCAGCTCGTAGCCCAAGGCCGACTCAAGTCCGCCGGCCAGGGACTATACCAGCTTCCAGATTCGTAGCGTCTTGCGAACGACCGCCGTTGATTCAAGGCAGGTGGCGTCCGTGTAGCATGCTCGCGATTGCGTTAGCGTATTTCGTTGGTCCGGCATCCGACATGGCCACGCAAGCGTGGGCATGCCACCCGCCTGGCGTCGCGATTTGACTCGGGACGGTGTGGTTCGATGTAGCGCCACGCCTCGTGCGTGGCGACATCCGCCATCACCGTGGCATTGGTCCTTGCGTGTTGCCTAACCTGCCCGTCTCGGTGGTCGACAGTTGCGCAAATGCCTAGTCCCGTAGGGACAATGTGAAAGTAGCCCAGCGATTCATCGCTGAGGATCATGGGGCGAGTTCCGCGATGCCAAGTCCCGGAGGGACGACAGAACGGTCATCACCTTCAGCCGCCCGTACGGAACCGGGTTGTGTGCCACGCTTCTGTCGCCCGGCAATAAACTGCCGGACTATTCTCGAGACGTCCCTACGGGACGCTCTGCGCACACGATTCAAAGACCTGGCGATGCCACCCCTCACGCCGCCGCGCGCGGGCGCTGAATGATCACGATGCTTCCGACTGCGAGCAACGCCAGCAACATGATCGCCAATCCCCACGTCGAGACCGCGGGAACGGGTGGGTCCTCAGTTGGAAGGACCAAGCGAACGCCGGTGAATCCGTATCGGTTTTCGGGGTAATGGAAAGCGCGGTCGGCGAAGCGCAGGAAGTCCGGCTGACTCTCCCACGATCCGCCGCGCCAGACGCGATGAAGTCCGCTTTCGGGGCCGCGGGGATTGACGCACGGCGGCGGATCGCAGTGGGCGTACCAGTCATACCAATCGTTGCACCATTCGGCGACGTTGCCGGCCACGTCGTACAGGCCGTATCCGTTGGCCATGTTCCCACCGGTCGGCGTCTGGTTGCCGTCGTAGTATCCGACGGGCGTCGTGTACGACGAGCCGCCCGTCTCATATGGATCGCCCGAGGAAAGGTAATTGGCCTTCGAGCCGTCGATCGCATCGCCAACCGGATAGCGGTAGTACGGATCGTGCTCGCCGCCTCGGGCCGCGTACTCCCACTCAGCTTCGGTCGGCAACCGATAACCATCGGCGTCGAAGTCGCACTCCCAGGTCGACAGGTCATAACACGGCTGTCGTCCGTGAAGAGTGCTTCGCCAGTTGGCGTACGCGGCTGCCCCGTACCAGCTAGCCTCGACGACGGGATGATCCTCCCGATCGGGCGAGACCGAAAAGACGTTGCCGTCCCAGTGGATTCGGCTTTCCGAGTCGTAGTCGTAGGTGTTGCAGTAAGGCTCGCCGCTCCCAGCTTTGTACACGACGCCTTCTACTATCTCGATCAGCCCCTGCGAGTACGCCGAGTCGAGAAAGTCACGGTATTGGAGGTTGGTTACCTCGTAGACGTCCATATAGAACGAGTCGACGTAAGCGGCGTGGACGGGCAGGGCGTCGGACTCTCCATCGTGGTGGTCGCCCATTTGGAACTTACCGCCGGGGACGAGGAGCATGCCCGGTGGTCGCGCGGAGGCAGTCGCGGCCAAGGACACTGCGCACATGACGGCGATGAGAAACGGAATCGTTCCGCGACGAAGCACTCCAACCCCTCCCAAAGAGCTGCCGACCGTTAAGCACGAACGGCGCTATTGTATCACGTTGCCGCGACTTTTCCAAGGTGTTGGACAGGCTGTAGCGTCCGGAAAAAAAGCGGGTCGGTTCAGATCGAACCGGCGCGCGTGTCCAGCGTTCTTCTCTAGGTCGGGCACATCCCGACATACGTTATGTCACGCTTCCGCGCGCATCCGACGTGACGCGACGACGCTCAGAC
>CBDUZY010000041.1:0-11555 GCA_965371825.1 uncultured bacterium | reverse complement strand
GGAGGCCGCAGAAACAAAGGTACGGCAGGGGCAGGAGCGACAGAACGCCCGGGCCCTGTGGAGTAAGGTGATGGAAATAACGCCGCAGGACATGGACCACGAAACAGCGAAAATGTGGCACCGCGATGCCATGATGGAAATCCAGGCACATGTCCAGGCGAGCAACATAGAGACGCTCAACCCCGACGATCTACCGCGAATCCTGGCCTCGCGGATGCGGTTGTACGGGATCGGTGATAACGCCGGAAGGTCAACGGCCACTCCCACGGATGAACGTGGTAAGAAACTCGCCGCAGAGACGGGCGAGCGATTCAAGAGGAAGGTTGCGCGTAGACGGAAAGCAGCGTCATCGCCCGTAGGGGCGGGAGGCGCACCAGGCCGAACGCAACTCCCCAAGGGTGCAACATTGGATGATGCCCTCAAGGAGCTAAGGAGCAGGGTCGGCAAGTAAATACCTCGGGAGGAGGACCACAAGTGAAAATCGGCAGATTCGTTGGTATCCTGCTGGCCGCAATCGCCCTGGTGCTCACGCACTTCGCGTTTGCTGCGCTCGCAGGAACAGGGGTCGCGTTGGCGATGGCAGAGGTCGGCACCACGGCCGGTGTCGATTACAACGTCAACGAGGCCATGAAGATCATCTTCGAGGAGCCCCTCACGAACTCCATCGTGCAGGACAGCGAGCTTCTCGACTGCTTCGAGCAGGATATGGACGTCGCCGTGAGTGAAACCACGGGCGGACGCTATATCGAGCTCGCGCACTACTTCTCGCTTCCGTCTGGTGTGGGTGCCAGGGCGCTCGAGGGCGACTATATCCCAGTCCCGAACGGCCCGGTCATCAAGAACAGCCAGATTTGGTTGAAGAAGATCGAGGGCGTAGTGCAGATGTCCGGTGACACCATGCGGCGTGTGAAGCGCGGCGAGGGCGCCTTTGTGAATTGGGCGCAGCGTCACCTTCCGGACCTCAAGCTCCACGTTGACCACGAGATCGACAGGATGCTCCTCGGGTTCGGAGCTGGTATCAAGGCCCGCGTGAACGACGCGGATCCGGACGCCGGCGCCAAGACGTACATCACCATCGATGCGGCCCTGGGCGTGACCGGCCTCGAGGACGCATGGCTCATGTTCATGGAGGGCGAGAGCATCGTGTTCGCTGCGGCTGCCGATGGCACCACGCCGCGTGCTACGACCGGCGCCCGTACCATCGTGGACATCGACCCCGACCTGCTGCGGCTCGAGCTCAACTCGGTTGTCGGGACGGACGTGGCAGACGACGACTTCATCTTCGCTGGCGACGCGGCGGGCGCGTCGTACCAGAACTCCGGTGTGGATCGGGAGATCATGGGTCTGCTTGGCATGGTAGATAACGGCGACATTCTGGCGAGCTTCCAGGGGCTCACCCGCGCCGACTACCGCCCGTGGCGGTCACAGGTTGTTGACGGGTCCGCAGCTCCGTGGAGCGGCCAGCTCACCGAGGATCTGCTGACGAAGGCCGACGACGACACCTACATCCGCGCCAAGGGTGTGTGTGACGTCATTCTGACCTCGCGTGGTGGGGTCCGGAACTTCTGGCGCAACCTCAAGGACGACAAGCGGCTGAATGATCCTCGTGCCTACACGGGCGGGAAGTCGTCTGTCGGGATCATCCTGGGCGACCGGACGGTCGAGCTCAAGGTCATTCGCAAGATGCCCTCGAGCCTCGTGTTCGGGCTCCAGAAGGACACCTTCAAGCACTGGAGGAACACGGGTTGGGAGTGGGACGACCTGACGGGATCCATCTGGAATCGGGTCACGGACGGAACGGGCCGCAAGGACTCGTTCTACGCGGTCGGCCACATTGTGATGCAGACGGGTGGCATCGCGCCGCACAAGTCGTTCAAGATCACAGGGATCGACGCGACTGCCTGACCGAGTGGGGGGCGGGAGTAGGGTGTTCCGTTTGAAACGCGCGGACGCTCCAGCCCGAAACCGCCCGCCCATTCTGAGAGGAGACAAACGTGCCAGTAGTTGATAGGAGCATCGGCCCTGCCTCGGGGGTCGCACGGGAAATCGTCTTGCTGTTCATAGACGACGTACCGATCTCCCAAACGGGGCAAATCTACGACGCGGCCGTACCCGGCTTTGCGTTCTACGTCGAGAAGATCGAAAGCTACGTCGAGGCACTCACGGCGGCGGTGACGTTCATCGCCTACATCGGCTCCACAGCCCTCACAGGCGCGGAGACTCCGGTGGTCGAGACAGTCACGGCGGGCACGATCACGGCGACGGTCGCCAATCGCAAGGGATCGGCAACCGACAACCTCAACATCAAAGTCACCTCGGACGGCTCGGGCGTAGCAACCGGACTCAAGGTCCGTGTCACCATTCGACCGTTCCCGATGGGCGGCGAGCTCTAAGAAAGGAGGACACCGATGGTCGCAATCACTTCGTTCCTCTTTGAGGATCTCGTGGTCGTGAAGAACGACCAGGTGCCAGGTACGGACATCGGCGGCACGCCCGCGTCGGGCGACGTCAATGTGCCGGACGCACACCACATCGTCCTCGAGAAGGGTACACCGTTCCAGACCGGCTACACCCGTTTCGAGCATATCGGCCCGCTGTCGGGCGAGGACTGGGCGCTCTTGGTCGGAGCGAGCTCCCCGTCGAACCTGTGGGACCTTGACCTCAAGGCACCCGCGTAATGCGGAACCACATTGAGTTGTCGGCTGCGCGGTACGCGCCTGTGGAGATTCTGCGGGCGCTCCGCGCCGTCGATCCTGCTTACGATATACACTACCTGGGCGACGGTCGTTGGGTCGTCGGGCGGGTGGTCCGCAACATCGACCGCAGGCTGATGGGCGCGAAGATGAAGGGCCATATCCTGCGGAACCCGAACCTGCCGCGTTACTTCTCCCGACTCCGCATGGCGGAGCTGGCGATGGAGGGGCTCGGCGTGGTCGAGATATACAAGTTCAAGGGCGAACCCACGGACCAGATCGTACAGGACGTTCGCCAGCGCGAATATCGGCACCAGGAGGACAGGGAGCTTGCTTTCAGGGAGGCCCTGGACGCCGCTGACGTCCGCCCGGACATGCCCGAGAGCGTGTACGACGACATCGAGTACCGGGAGCGCCATGTGGCGCCGCAGCTTTTCCGTAACGCCAAGTCATTCACCAGAGGAGCGTCCAATGGCGGGATGTAAGTACACCGGACAGTTCGGCCCTGACGTAATCGGCCAGAAGGAGTTTGACGCCGAGAAGAAGCTCACCGAGGACGCGAAGGACATCTACGGGCCCGCCGTGACCGGGAAGCATCCGGCCGAGGCTGTCGTGGTAGCGGAGGTGGTGGTGGAGGTGGGCGAGGTGGAGCTGCCGGAACACGACTCCCTGTCGGTCGCAAAGGTCCGCGCCGAGGTCAAGGGCGACGTGGGGCCGTCTACCATCGACAGGCTCATGCGTGACGAGTTCCTGCGTCCCGAGGGGCCGCGTAAGTCCGTGCTCGAGATCCTCCGGTCCAAAGAGGCCGGGCGTGAGGAGCCGCGAGCTGAGGTCATTGAGGCGCTCGAGGCGAAGGCCGCAGAGCTCTAGGGGTAGCAGATGGCTTTCACACCACAGGACGTCATACGGGAGGCGCGGGACCAGCACCCGTCCTTTGACCCACAGCGGTCCACGGACGTTGCTGCGTTCCGGCAGCTCAACCGCTACCTGCGGCAACTGACCTTCCTGACCATCGAGAAGGACAGTTCGGGGCTCGCCAGCACCGTTGAGGAGGTGACGTTCCCGCTCACCACCTTCGAGGACGGGCACGCGCTGCCGCCCTATGTCTACGTCCAGGGCGGCAACCTGTATACCCTCGGGGCGAACGACAAACGGGAAGCGTTCAACATCGTGCCCTGGCGAAACCGCTTCATGCCGAACATGCACTCGGCCGGGTTCATTCACGGCGGGGTGCTGTTCTTTTGCGGAGACGCCGCCGATTGGGTGAGCGTCGAGAAGGTGGAGCTGCACCTCCTGGTGGAGCCCACGCTACCCACCGCCCTCACCGACGCCGTACCCCTGTCGGACGGGGCCAAGTGGCCGTGCGTCGAGAACCTGGCCTTTTGGATGGCCCGCAGGCAGGGCCACTACGAAGGCGTCCGGATCGACGTCCAACAGTTCAAGCAGGATTGGAAGGAAGCGGAACGGGAGTACCTGGTGGAGATCGCACAGCACAGCCGCGGTGAAGCCACATACGTTCGAGAGGAGTGGTAAATGGCAGTCACGACGACAGTACAAGAGATCCTCAACGCGGCCTATTCGCGCTCCACGCAGAACAACCCGGGCACGATAGCTACCGAGTCTACGGAGCTGCTCAAAGTGGTGCAGCGTGCGCTCGACGGGTGCTTCGCGATGGCCGCTAGGATCAACCCGACCTTCTTCGCTGACACCGAGCAGATCGCGGCGCCAGGTGCGGCTACCCCGTGGCCCCGACCGGAGCTGGCCGAAGCGGTTTTTCGCATCGAGAACGCCGGTGTCGAGGTCGTGGTGGTGCCCTACGACGACCGCACCGCCGAGGAGCTCCTTCCCGCCGTCTACGAGTGGGGCCAGGCATTCTACGAGGCCGGCAACACGCCGGATCCGGACCCGGCAAGTGATGCCCTCGACTTCTATTTCTCGACCCGACCCGCGACGCTCACAGGCCCGACGGACGTGCTGGATCTCCTGTGGACGGAGCAGTTCAACGAGCTCCTGGTCCTCGAGGTGGCGATTTACTTGGCGACCAAGGATGGCGCGGGTGCATCGCGGGGCAACGAGCTCGGCGTGTTCGCGGCCGACCGACTGAGGTGGGCCAACAGGTTCACGGCGTTCCTCGAGCACGCTACTCCGATCCAGCGGCGCAGGTACGGACATATCCGCAGGTTCAATACCGAGGCGCTGCTCCCGCTCATGGGCTTCGCGGATGTAAACGCCATCAAGTAAAGGTGTCCCGTGGCAATACTCATTGAGGACACCTTTACCGAGGCGTCACCCCCGGTACTCCTGAACCTCCACACGCCGGAGGACGGCGGGTCCTGGACGCAGGATTGGGTGTGGGACCCGCTGCACGCCTACGAGTTCGCTGTTGATCTAGGAACTCTGCCGACTTACGGTGACGTCAACGTCGTGCAGAGAACGGGACTCGGCGCGACCGCCTACCGGCACAGTGAAAACCCCGGCACGCAAGACCTCACGCTGTACTTCAACATCGCGGTTTGGGACGGCGCCAGGCTGAACGCAGGCGACAACCCACGCTTCCACTTCCGCTGTGCGCTCGACTTCCAGAACGGCTACTCGATTGGCTACAACCAGAATCACCCGTTCGGTGGAACGACCGGGCTCCAGCTATACCGCTACGACTTCGGAACCATAACAGTTATCTGGAACCCCATAATCACATGGGCGAACGACACCTTCCACGAGCTCAAGCTCGACGTCATAGGCGACGAGCTCACGATCTACGAGTGGCAGGATCCCGGTGGCGGGTTCGAGTGGGTCCAGCTCGGCCAGATCACCGACTCGACGTTCGACGGCGGCGCTGTCCTGCTCGCTGGTGGCCCTGGCAGCGCCGTAGCGCACGCCATGATTCGGGTCGAAACGGTCGATGTAGGCCCGAGCAAGCCCACGATCACGATTGCTGACCAGGGCCCGGACTTCGTTGAGTACGACAGCTCCGTGTTCGTGTACGGCGTCCCCAACTCCGGCCAGAAGGCCGCACAGTGGCAGGTAACGCTCGCGTCTGACCCGACCTTCGCCAGCCCGATCATCGACGTCACCTCGGAAAACTCGGACTCCTTCGAGAACTTCCTGGCCTCACCGCTCAACCTGTTCCTCGATCAGTACATCGCCCGTGTGCGGCACCAGGACCTACTTGACCGCTGGAGCGATTGGAGCGATACGAGCGCCACCTCGTCGCTTGAAACCGCGGGTCAGTATTACACCGCGTTCGCTGAGCGTCCGATCGGGGTCAACATCCGCACCGACATCCCGGCCGACTGGTCGGAGCTCGACCCGGTGACGGACGAGAGCTCGTGGTTCCTCGAGCCGCGGAACGACGCTACCTGTCAGGTCACGATGGACAGGGTGTCGCTTGACGGCGGGACGGGCACGGTAGATCCGATCCTATGGGAGGGCTTTCCCTCTGTCGCGCAGCAGATCGTGTTCGGCCGGTTCGTGTTCGACACCGTACAGGCCAACCTCGAGCCATGCGACAGCGGCGTAGCGGACCCGACCGGGATCATCTGCCGCGAAACCTACGGGCTCAAAGAGCTCCGGTACGGGCCTGCCGGCAGCGGCGGGATAAATCCAGCCGGCGACACGAGCCCCTACTACATGGGTGCATCTGCTACTTTGTGTCCCGGCCCGGCCTCGTCGTTCTCGCACGACCCCGGCATCAGCCTGCTCGATACCGATTGGGTGCAGATCGCGATTAGGTGTACTGATACAGACGACCCGGCCGACCTCCTCGTAAGATCCGTCTATCCGTGGGTTGGTGCCGGTGGTGGCACTGTGAGTCAGCGTCATTTCTGTGGACGGCTGTGGATGCAGACTTGCGGCGTTGCGTTCGGTGGCTATGGGGGAGGGTTTATCGAGCCCGGCCGAGTCTCGAGCTGTGCTGGCTTCGGGTGGGCCCACACAAAGATCGGCCCGAACGACCTGGGCGAGCCGACCCGCCACCTGGCCTGGACGAGCCACCTCGGACTCACCGGCGAAACACGCACCTTCCGTTTCGGTGACTGGACCGGTGGCGCCTTTTTCTGGGGATGCGGCGACGGCTGCGCGTATTTCCAAGACCCGTGCAGCACGGGGTGGGGCTCGGCTTGGGCGTGCGATGAGGTCATTGTATGCGCCAGCAACAAGGTCCGGATTCTCGACCTGCCGTTTGGTTGGTACTGTCGGATCGGCGGCACGGGCCCGCACGTCAGCGCACCGTCCGGCTTCTGGCCGATGTGGATTACAGGTGACGGCAGCGACGACCAGCTCATCGACTTCGTGGCGTTCGCGTTCCCTGCCGATACGATCTACCTGCGTGACGCAGACGGCAACACCCTTGCAGAGTGGGACGTGCCGACCGGGATATGGGGCGGCGACGTCTACCGGATCAAGCCGAGCATCGTGGGCGCCGCGGGCGTGGGGGCACGCCTGGCCGGTACGTTCGAGGGTTCGGACGGTGCAGGCTACATCGCCTATCTCGAAGCCACGGGTGGGCTGATCCTGGCGAAGTGGACGGCTGCTGGCGGGCTTGTGACCCTCGACTCGGCGGCGTTCGATATTGTAACCGGCACCTACTACAACGTGGTGCTTGAAGCGGTCGGTACGACGATCCGTGCGAAGGCGTGGGCGGGCGGTGCCGGACTCCAGGGCGACCCCGAGAACAACGACCCCGGCACCTGGACGCTTAGCGTCACGGACAGCGACCATGCGTCCGGCGCACCCGGCCTCGTGGGGCTCACGCAGAACCCCGTGGACTTCGATGCGTTCGCGGCGGGGCTCGGCGGCGATCCGTACCCGACCGGCCGCTACCCTGGTGCGTGCGCTTGGGTCAATCCGACCGAGGACAGACAGCTCGAGGCCGGCGATAGCCCGCTCCTGCTCGAGTGGACACCACCGCCCGTCACGGCCGGCGTGCTCGGCGGCGAGATTGTGTACGAGCTGGAGTTCCAGACAAGCGGCGACCCAGGGTGGGCTCCGCTGGCCTCGAACATCCGCACGACGACCTACTCGTGGGACCTCTCGAGCTTGCCGACCGGCTTCTACTGCGTCCGCGTGCGAGCCTACGCGGGCTGTGAGTACGGCCCGTGGTCGCAAGTCTGCTTCCAGTGGCTAGGCGGCCTCGCCGTAGTGCCCGATGGCTACTTCTTCGGTGATTGGTACACGGGCGAGCAGGACGTGGGCCAGTGGATTCGACTATTCCGCGCCTCCCACTTGGATGATGACGTTGAGGTGCATGGCTGCCTCGTGACCCGCGAGCTCATGCCGGCCGGCGTGGGCGGTGAGTGCCTGTTCCAGAAGCTCTATGTCACGGCTACGGTGTCTACGGTGGCCGTGATGACGGTGACGCCCATCCTCGACGGCGACTACTTGCTCGAGGAACAGCGAAGCATCGGACTTGACACCTACATCCTTGACCCCATAACCGGCGAGCCGATAGGTGGCGGTGAGGGCGGGAAGTTCACTAAACGGTACGAGATCGACCTGACGGAAGGGTTCGGTGACCCTGAGAAGTTCCGCCACGGCTACCGGGGCACCTACTGGCAGGTCGAAATCTGTGTGGTTGACTACCAGGGCGCCGGCCGCGTGGAGATCGACGGCGTGGCGCTCAAGTACACCGTGGTCCGCGAGACTCACGCCTGGGCGCGTCCGTTCACGGGCGAGCTCGAGGTGGACGTCGTAATGGAAACACTGTCCCGCTTCTTCTTCGGTACCACTACTGACGATGCGACAGCGGCCATCTACCTGCACGGCAGCTCCAATACCGACTTTGGCGAACGGCTCCAGGCCTTAGCCGAATCCAACAAGTTCGCGCCGTTCGGTACGACCGAGGATGCGTGGTTCCGGACGCTGTACGTTTCGGTCACACGAACGAACCGGGCCGACATAACCATCGCCGTGACGCCCAAACTGAACGATACGACCCTCGAGACAAAGAGCATTTCGCTTCCTGCTGTTGGGTTCGGCGGCGTGCCCGTTACCGAGGTCCACGAGATACCGCTTTCGGTCCCCGCTATAGTGGATGATGTTGAGGTCGGTAGGTACGGCGCCCGTGGCGTGTGGTTCTCGTATCAAATTGTGACGAGCTCGCAGCTTGCCGAAGGCGAGCTCATCTTCAACGGTGCCGCACTCGAGGCGATTCCCTGCCGCGAGACAGAGCCAGGAGTTACCTGATGCCAGATCCGCAGTTCATTCAGCTCCCGTTCGGGCCGGGGCTCGATAAAGAAACCGGCGCGATGGTGGTCAAGCCGAACACCATGCAGGATCTCCGGAACGTATACCACCACGAGGGCTCCCTCGTCGTGCGGGACGGCACGGAAAAGACCAACGAGTTCTTCGACGGTGAGGCGGGCTGGTCACAGTCCGGCCATTCGGTCGGTACCGGAGATGCCGCGACACACATCCTGGCCGGTGTCGCTATCCGCTCCGAGTACGCAGGGATCGTCGTCTCCTGGGAGGACACCACCAAGCGGGTCGCCGTATGGCGCGTAAATGCGTTAGGCGAGGAAAGTGTATTTATCGGGTTCTGGCCCTTCCGGTCGAATCCGGACGGCACCGTGAACAGCATAAACGACTTCGCGTGGCCGACGTTCGATGATGCGCCGCCCAAGGTCGTGCTGGCTGAGATGTACGGACAGGTGTTCTTTGCTCACGACAGCCGCGAGGTCGTCTACCGCGCCGACACCTTCGTCTACAACCCATGGGGCTTCGTTGAGGACACGCTGCGCTTTGGCCCGCTGACGGCCGACTTCATAGGCGAGCTTGAGGTGATCCGCTTTCGCGGCGTGGTGCGCCACCTCCACTACCTGTTCGGTTGGGGGTGGGGTAACTCCGGACCAGAAGGGATCCGACCGGAGCTGCTGCGCGTGTCCCTGCCCGGTGAGCCGACCAGCTTTGACCCACAGCACTATTTCATCGCGGGTGACAGGCGCGACCCGGTCATAGCGTGCGAGCCAGCGCGACAAACGCTGCTCGTGTGCAAGGAAACAGAAACGTACCAGGTGATCGGCTACTCGAGGGCCAACTTCGGGATCCGGCCCTACGACCAGCTTTACGGTTGCTTGGCCTCGCGTCTGATTACATCTGTTGCCGGCACGGTCTACATCTGGAGCGCCGAAGGTCCGATGGCAGGCGGCGACGTGGGCCCCTTCGAGAAGCTGTGGCTTCCGCTCGATCTGGAGGGCTTCGAGCCGGCGACCCTCGTGGCGCGCACCGAGTTCAGTGAAGGGTGGGCCGACTACATCGATGAGGTGGAGCTGGTCGTCTATTGCTTCGGTCGGCGTGTGTACGTCCTCTCGGTACGCAACCCCGCCGACCCCAGGTGGACGTACTGGGAGCTCGGCAAGAAAGCCTTTTGCGGCTTCCGTCTGTACGGCGGCGAGGGTGTCGGCGGCATCCCGGGCGGCACGGCTACGAACCTTAGCTTCACCTACGAGACTGAGGGCTGCGGCGTCTACCCGAAGTACATAACCACGGTTGACCTCACCGATCAGACCGACACGGACCTGCTCGAGCTCTGGCACCGCCCCCTGGGTCCGTTTTGGGAGGCCAACATCCTCAACGACCCGCTCAGCGTCGACTCTGATGGCGATGCCGAGCCGGACAACTGGACGACCGAAGTGAACGCGCCGACAGGCCCGAGCTACCTCCGCTATTGGGACGGAAGCAGCGTGGCTTTTCGCATGGCCCTCGGAAATGCTACCGATCAGACCACGACGGCGCACTACCTCGGGCTCAAGTGGACGACCGGAGCTGTTGTTGTGGGCGAGCGGTATCGGTTCGAGGCCGACTGCTACACCCCCGGGCCGAGTGAGACAGTCTACGGCAACGCGCCGTGGCAAATAGAGGTTCAGTTCTACGACGTGGGCGACAGTCCGGTAGGTGCGCTGCAGAAACGCGACGTGCGTGCCCCGGCGTACCAGAGGTTCTATTTCGAAGCGACCGCTCCTGCCAGCGCCACCTATGCGCTCGTGGGATTCAAGGGGTACATCAAGAACGCCGGCGATCAGATCGAGGGGTTCTTCCGGAATCCGGTGTGGCGCGAGGAGGACACAGAGGCGGGTGCGTGGGTAACCGTTTCCTCACCCGTCCTCGCCGGCCCCGAGGCGACACTGACGCTCCCGCCCGTCACTGTCGCGGAGCCAGGCATGGACTACGAGGTGGCCGCTCGTTTCATCAACCTTGGGCTCCAGGCAACGCCCGGCTACGAGTCGTCCAATCCTAGCGATTGGCCTGCGGGCAGCAGGGCGACAGCAGCGATCCCGATGGACGCCCCCGACTGGATGGGGTTCTACGGCGCACCGCCCGACCTCGCGCCCGGTGACTATGTGGAGATCGGCAGCAATCGCTATTTCCGGATGAACCCCGGCTGCGATCCCAATGGAGGCACCGGCACCTTCCCGCTCAAATACGCGAACCGGGACCTCCAGGTATACGAGAACGATTCGCCTCTCGCCTTCATGCACCGCGGCGAGCCCACATGGTTCCGGCAGCTCCGCTTTGCTGACCAGGGGAACACCTACCAGTACAAGATGCGCTACCTGGGGCCGGACAGGGACAGCCCGTTTGGTAGCACGATCAGCCTGCGTGCGGGGCCGGATGTTCAGATCCCGGTCATCCTCACGCTGAGCAAGGTTCTACTGCTCTATGCCTACTACATGCAGCTCCAGCTTACGAGTAGAATCCACCCTTACCAGGGCGTCCAGATCCAGGATAATTTCGATACCACGGGGCCGGGCGGCCTGTTGCCTGCTAACACCTGGCGCACAGCGTGGTTCTCGCAGAGCACGCTCAGTCTTGTCCCAGGACAGACAGTCGACCATCTAATGCCGGACGGCAGCGCCATAATCGTCG
>CBDUZY010000040.1:0-11760 GCA_965371825.1 uncultured bacterium | reverse complement strand
CCTTCGAGGAGCTGGTGCGGGTCGTTTTCCATAAGCACGCGGTTGGCGAACGTCGGGGGTTCCGACTCGTCGGCATTTACGCAAAGGAGCGTGGTGGTTCGGTCTTTCGGCAGGAACCCCCACTTCACCCCGGCTGGGAACCCCGCACCGCCGCGCCCGCGCAGGTTCGCCTTCTTGACTTCCTCGATGACGGCGTCGGGCGTTGTTCCGATCGCTTTGCGGGCGGCTTTGTATCCGCCTCGCGATTCGTAGACTTTCAGCGTCGTCGAACCATCGACGCCGAAGTTCCTCGAAAGTACAGGCTCGTATGCCGCCATTAGTGACAACCGCTCAAACTGAGCCGCGGGCGGAATGGAATCCCGACTTGTCGGGAGCCTGCGCGAAACTCCACCCCGAGTCGCGCGTTCCAGTCCGCGCGGCACTCACGCCGCTCGTAACCCATCGGTCAATCAAACCAACCATCGAAAGTACAGGACGCCCCAGCCGATCATCGCCAGGCTTACCCATTTCCGCCAACCGTTGATGCATCGTGGCACGATCAGTGCCAAGAGCACCGGGACGTAATCCATCGAATAGCGATTGAATCCGCGTTGTATCCACCCCGTGCTGTGATAGAACAGCAGGGCCACGACGATCACCGCGGCGGCAAGCAGCAACACTCGCAACTCCGGGTCGCGCAGAATCCTGCGAAGGTCGACGAACAGCCACAGCAACAGCGGCGTCGTCCACCAGATGCCTGTGCCGTAGAGGTTCGGACGATAGTCGACTTCTTCTCGGCCGGCGATGGTAATCTCGTAACGCCGAGGAAACCCGAGGTTCGAGTGATAGGCGTTTCGGCCGATGTAGTGCGGCGAGAAGATCCCGTAGGCGTGCGCGTCCCGAGAGAAGTCGTCCTCCGGGCGATCGTTGTAGAGGTACATGTAGCCCGACTCGAGCGGGTGGCCGAACTTCAAGGTGTTCATCAGCAAGGGCACACCGACAACGACGGCCGCGGTCAAGGTGAGCGCGGTAAGCGCGTTGCGCCGCTCGCGCCCAGGCTCTTTCCGCCAGGCCATAAACGCCAGCGGGATCAGATACGCGATCGTGAGCTGCCGCGAAAGGGCCGCAACCGCCACGCCGATCCCGGCTAGCCACACCCGCCGCTTCCCGAAGTACTCGATCAGAAGCACGAGCACGCCGATCATCGCCAGCGTTTGATTCACGAAGTACGGGTTGCACGACTTGAGCGTGTTCCGCAGCACCGGCCAGGCCGACGTTCCGCACACGAGTGCGATCGCCAGCACCATTGCCCACTGCGGAGACTCGCTGCGACGTAGGAACAGGGCATACGCCAGCAACAGCACCGGCAGGGCGATCGCCGCCACCATGAACAAGTGCGGCACTCCGCCGAAGACGGGAAGCACCGCCGCCGCGATGAACGAGAACATCGGCGGAAAGTGGCTGTATATGCGTCCGTTTAATAGTGCCGTATCCCATTGTCGTTCCGGCAAATCGAGCCGGCCGTTCCACCACGCCTCAGCCTCTGCAACCTGCACGTTCTCTCGAACGAGAACCTGCCGATCGGGCATCCAAAGGCGAGCCTCGCTCACTAGCCCGACAGTCAAGAGAAGCAGCGCCAGGGCGAGTAGCGCCTCTCGCCGGCGATACCACTCTTTCTTATCCCCACCGCGCTCGCGTTCGTCGTTCAACACTGTGGGGTGATTCCGCGTCAATCAGCCTCACATTTCTTTCGATCACTCGGGGCCGGTCTCGACCTCGCCGTCGGCCGAGGGCTTGGCCGATGTATCAGTCCCAGCCGCCGGCTCATCCTTCGTTGCAGGCGGCGCCGTGTCTTCCGGGGCGTCGAACAGGTCACTCCGCTCGACGTCGATCCGATCGTTGTCCGGGTCGGCGAGAATCCCGGCTACGTCTTCGGGCTTCACGCGTTTGTACAGCCTCTCGTTGACCAACATGCACGGGGCGTGATCACAACCCGCCAGGCACTCCTCGGTCAGCAGGCTGTATTTCCCGTCGGGCGTAGTTCCGTGCTCGTCGATGCCAAGCTGCTTTTTCACCTCTTCGAAGACCGCCACGCCGCCCATCACTTCGCAACTGATGCTGCGACACACCATGATCACCTTCTTGCCCTTCGGATGAGTCCAAAAGTGCGTATAGAAGGAGAGCGTGTCGATCACGTCGGACGGATAAATCTCCAGCAGATCGGCGACCTCGACCATCGCCTGCCAGGGTACGTGGCCGAGCGTGTTTTGGACGATGTGAAGCGCCGGAAGCAGGACGGCCCGTTTCGTCTCGTAGCGGTCGAAGAACGAGCGAATCTTCTCTCGCACCGCCTCCGAAAGGATCGGCGCAGCGTCGGCTTCGACAACCGGCTTATTGCGATCCAAGGTAGCCCAAGCCACGCCTGCTCCGTCTGTGGGACCGACCTTCCAGTCGGTCAACCCATCACATTCCTACCGATCCAACTCCGCGGCGATGATGTTCATTCCGCTGAGCACCACCACCACGTCGCTCACCTGATGACCGACCACCAGTTGTGGGAAACACTGGTAGCTGATGAAGCACGGCGGCCGGCATCTCGCACGGTACGGCGCTTTCCCGCCGTCGCTCGCGAGGTAGAAGCCCAGCTCGCCGTTCGGCGTTTCGGTCGCCCCGTAAACCTCGCCGACCGGGGGAACGAGCCCCCGATTGGTCATAATCTGCTCGAAATGGTGGATGAGACCCTCGATGTTGTCGTAGACCTCGTTCTTGGCGGGAAGCGCGGTCTTCTCGCCAAGCACGTCCACCGGTCCTTCAGGGATGTTGTCCGCCAACTGAAGGATGATCTTGACCGACTCCCGCATCTCCGCGATTCGCACCAGATAGCGGGCGTAGGCGTCGCCGCCCGTGCTGATCGGCACCATGAACTCCACGCCGGGTGTGCCCTTGCCGTCCCAGTTGTCGGCGTAGCACAGGTAGGGTTCATCCTTGCGCAGATCGCGCCGAACCCCGCTCGCCCGAGCAAGCGGTCCGGTTACGCCCCAGTTGATCGCGTCGTCGTGGCTCAGATAGCCGATCCCCTTCGTGCGCTCGACGAATATCCGGTTCCGCGTCAGCAGCTTCTCCATATCGTCGATGCCCCGGGGCAGCTCTTCGAGGCAGTACTTCTTGACCTTGTTATGCCAGTCCGGCGTGATATCCGCGGAGAGGCCTCCGATACGCGTGTAGCTTGTAGTGAACCGCGCCCCGCAAATCTCCTCGAACAAGTCGTTGATGGTCTCTCGGGCGGCGAACGGATACATGAAGGCCGTGTATCCGCCCGCGTCAAGCCCGGCACACCCCGTGCACACCAGGTGGTCTTGAATCCGGGCGAGTTCCGCCATGATCGTGCGGATCGCCTTGCAGCGCGGCGTCGGCTCGATTCCGAAAAGCAGCTCGCACGCGTGGTGCCAGGCGATGTTGTTGGCCATCGGCGAGACGTAGTTCATGCGGTCGGTGACCACCACGTACTGGTTGTAGTCGAGGTGCTCGCCGAGCTTTTCAAACCCGCTGTGCAGGTACCCGATGTGGATCGTGCAGCTCAGGACGCGCTCGCCGTCGAGTTCGAGCACGTGGCGCAACGTCGTATGAGTTGCGGGGTGCTGCGGACCCATGTTTAGAACCCACACGTCGCCGCCCGGCTCCACGGGAGCGTAGGTGGCTGGGCCGAACTCGACTTGTGGTTGTGTCGCCGACATCATCAAACCGTATTCAATTCACGACTCGCACCGCCGACCCGCTGACCGCATCAGGTCCACCGGGTCACACAGTCACATCATCCGCTTCCACGCGTTATACGCTCTCGCGCGTTATTCGCTCCAAGTCCTGCCGCTCTCCGCGACCGCGAAGCGGATAGTCCTTCCGCAGCGGGTGGGCTTCGAATCCCTCCGGCGTCAGAATCCGACGCAGGTCGGGATGCCCCGTGAAGCGCACGCCGAACATGTCGTACACTTCGCGCTCCAGCCAATTCGCTCCCTTCCAAATGCCGACAACCGACGGCACCTCGGGTGAGGGGTCGTTAACGAAGCACTTGGCCCACAGGCGATGTCCCTTGCTGATCGAAAGCAGCGAGTAGATCACGCCGTAGCGATCCCGTGCGTTCGGGAAATCCATGTAATCGATGCAGGTAAGGTCGCACAGTTGCTCGAAGGCACAGCGCTCGTCGTCGTGCAGGAAGCTCATCACCACCGCCAGGCGATCCGGCGCAACGCGGACGCACATCTGCTCGAGAGAGCGGTCTTCGCGCTCCATCAGCGGAGCGGGCGCGAAATCGATATCCGGAAAGCGTTGGGCGAGAATCTCGACGATCGGGTGGGTACTATCGCTCACGCTACTTGTCTACTCCGCCGTCGATACCGACCTGGACCGTCGGCTCGATTACAATGCCGAGTCCGCCGCCGCGTTCTTTGCTGCTCTTCAGACCGTCCCTCTGGATGATCCGCTGCAGGGCCATCACCCCTTCGAGCAGCGTCTCCGGACGGGGCGGACAGCCCGGTACATACACGTCAACGGGCATGAACTGATCTATGCCCTGCACGACCGAATAAGTGTCGAATACGCCGCCGGTGCTCGCGCACGCCCCCATGCTGATCACCCACTTGGGCTCGCTCATCTGCATGTAGAGCCGTTGCAGCACGGGCATCATCTTGACAACCACGCGCCCCGCGCAGATCAACAGATCACACTGCCGTGGCGAGAATCGAAACACTTCCGCCCCGAAACGGGCGATGTCGTAGCGGGGCGCGCCCGTCGCCATCAGCTCGATACCGCAACAGGCCGTGGCGAACGGCATCGGCCAAAGAGAGTTCTTGCGCGGCCAGTTGACAGCCGTTTTGCGGATCAGGTCCACAAGGTAATCCATCCGCGTCGTCAGGAAGTCCTCCTTGCTTGCCTGGAAGGGGGCACCGCCGGTGTCTAGTCCCATCGGAACGCCCCTCTCTTCCACTCGTAGAGCAGACCGAACACCAGCAGCACGAAGAACACCGCCATCCCCGCCGCCAGGAAGCCCTTTCCGACAACCGTGCCGTCGGCGAGTGGAATGGTAATGTTTTCCGCGGCGGCTTTATAAAAAGCCGTGGCCCACGGCCAAAGGAAGATCACCTCGACGTCGAGCAGCATGAACAGAACCGCCACGAGGTAGAAGCGGATGTGGAGTCGTCGCTGGGTGTCCGCCAGCACCGGCACGCCGCACTCGTACGCGGTGTCCTTAACGGGGCCTCGACGCTTTGGGCCGAAGACGTAGCAGACAATCAGCGCACCGATCGCAGCCACGATACCGATGGCGACCGTAACGCCGACCGCGGCGTAGGTGTCGAGCACAGCCAGTGTCTGAAGTTCAACCGTGGGGTGGGGGTCCACGCCTTCTACCTTCCGGAACGTTCCCGACCAGCAGAAATCGGTTATTCACTCCGGCTCGCCTGCGTCCCGCACCAGACGACCACGGCGCGACCGGATTCGGATAGTAACCGGGTGCCACAGGAGTGTATAGACCCCGCCCGGCGAATCGATCAGTTTTTCACGCCGTGTGGGGCTATGCGGCGAGCACCTGATGGCGTTTCCGTGGCGGCTTGCCGGGCAAACGTACCATCCCGTGCCGCGGAACGAATCCGACCGCTGCCCGGGACTCGGGTGAGTCAAGCCGAGCACGTCGAACTACGCCTGGACCGAAAGCGCGTTCGTTTCTTGGAGATGGTCCGGGAAGCTACGCCGGGTGCCAATGAGAGACCCGAACGCAGAAGGGAGTTCACGAGCAAGCCGCGCGCCGAGCAAGGGCGGCTCGGCGACGATATGTGAATTTCACTTCTGATAAAGAAAATACAACAGGCGAATCAGTTGTGTAATGATTTGCGCAGAAATATGTTAGCGACAATCAACTTACTGTGAATTGTCGATTTCTACACCGCGTTTCGAGCAACGGACTTGCGGGGCGATCCGGGTCGCCGGACGGATGGCGAATCGCGGATCGCGTCGGTGTCGCTAGTGTTGTGACATACGCGAACCTGCGGGTTCGTCGCCGGGTCAGAGCCGCGGGCGCCAGCCTGCGGACTGGTCCCGCCGTTAGCGCGGCCGGCTCTGACCAGCACACCCGGTCCTGGCGTTGCGGGCAACGACAGCCCGAAGATTCAGGTGTGTCGGTGCCGCTAGTCCGTTGCCGCCACGGTCCTGACCGCTGGGGTATCGCCGGAGGTGTCAGCCGTTCGGGCCGATCCCCCGTGCTGCCACTCGCCGGTGCTGAAGTCTACTATGAACGCAATGACGCCGGGCACGATGCCGGGTATCAGCAGCAGCGCGTCTCCGATAAGCCAGGGACAGACCGCGCCGTCGCTGGCGCACGTTCTCGCGTTGGCTTCGCCCGAGTAGGATCGGGCGTTGCGATGAGCCAGCGTGGCACACCCAGGCATCAGCCAGGTGGTGTTGATGAGTAACGCGGCCACGGCTAAACGCGTCGCACGATTGTTGATTCTTCGCATGAGTCGATGCTCCCAAGTAGTAGGGCCCGCTGAGGCCGCCATTGGACGACTACCTATCGGCAACTAGGGCGGCTCGCTTCGTGCGTAACATCCGCGTCAACTCCCCGTTCCGATAACCCCTGCCGCCGAAAAGCATCCGGGCTGTTCTGGCCCGTCAACGTGGGTCATCGAGCTGAAGGCGACGATGTCGGCCTCGTCAACCTTCGTCCGCCGCCCGTCTGCACGGATCAACCGGACACTCCGATAAGGCGGCCTCTTCCGTTAAATCCAGGCGTGGGCCCATAATCGGCGTGGAAATAATCCGACTCTCACCGCGAATTCAAGCCTGTTGGAGTTTTGCGCGAACCCGGCGGTAAGGCATGAGAGGCCGGTAACTGCGGCGTTTTGAGACCGCAGCCCGACGACGTATGATCATCGCAACGCCGCGGTTGGTGCCGGGAGACACTCTTGGCGAAGGGCACCCCGAGTTGGGGCCCTGGCGTATCGAAAACGGCATACGCTGAATCGTGCAGGAGATAATTGGCAACATGTTCAGCGAGCTATTATCAGTGAGGCTCCGAGCGGCGGAGAAGGCCCTGCGAGAAGGGCGGATCGACGAGGCGTATCGGCTCGCGTCCGCTCCTGATCTGCGCGCCCACAAGCGCGGCATGGCGGTCCTGGCTTCTCTGTCCGAGAAGTTCCTCGAGCGGGCCCGAGACCATTATCGGTCGGACAAGTTCACCGAGGCCCTCATGGACCTGGACCGGGCCGATGCCGGCGGCGTGCTGAAGGACGAGATCGACGAGCTTCGCGGTTACGTGAGAACCGTCGCCGCGGAACAGCAGCGTGGTGAGAACTCGCGGCGCGAGAGGATCGATGCCGCGGTTCGGAGGATCGAGGGCGGATCGCTCGCCGCCGGGCGCGACATGCTCGAACGGGCGGCGACCAACGATCAGGGTGCCGCCGTGCTTCGTCGCAAGGCTGCGGAGCGTGCCGACGATACCGCCAGAATCGTGGAGCAGGCGGAGAGGTTGCTTTCTACGAACCAGCTAGCCGCCGCCGCGGAACGCGTGCGCCGCGCGAAGTCGATCGACGCCCACAACGACGCCGTCGCCCGGGTCGAGGCCCGTCTGTGCAGCTCCGTGCTCGAAAACGCCCGGGCGGCACTCATTGAGGGTAGCCCGGGACGGGCGGCCTCCGAGCTGGCATGCCTTGGCGAACTCGGCAAGGCTCTGCCCAGCCTCCATGAGCTTTCCGAGATGCTGGCCATCGCCAATGAGGCGGGCGGCCGCTTGAAGGCGCATGAATATGCAGAGGCAAGGCGACAGGCGATGAGCCTCGCCCGCAAGCTTCCCAATGCAACTTGGATCGAATCGGCCATAGAGCAATTGAGACAGTTGGACGAACTTCACACGGCCGCGTGCGCCGGTCCGTTCGGCGATCACGTCAGCGTGACCCAAACGAAAACGCCGAGCCCTAGGCGGGTGCACAAGTCTCCCGCTTCGTTGGATGATACGGTGGCGTTGCCGCACGGGCGGCTTGTGGACGAGACCTCGCTGCCCGAGCGACTGCTGCTGCTCATCGACGGCGGCGGCAGCTTTCTCCTGCTTCGCGGAGGACGGGCTTCGCTGGGACGTGTCGCGTCGGACGCCCCGGCGGACATTCCGATCTACAGCGACGTGGCCGAGCGCCAGGCGAACATAGCACGCGTGGATGACGATTACTTTCTGTTCAGTGCGAAGAACGTGGAGGTCGCCGGCAAAAAGACGCAGCACGAACTCTTACGCGACGGCGATCGCGTGGTCCTCGGTCGCAAGGCGAAGTTCACGTTCCGGCTGCCGAGCCGCAAAAGTTCAACGGCCGTCCTCGACCTCAGCGACACGACTAAGGCCCCAAATGACGTGCGCCGTGTCGTGCTGTTCAACCACCATGCAACGGTCGGAAACAGTCCCAACGCCCACGTGTTCTGCAGACATGCGGGCCCGACACTCGTGCTCTTCGAGCGGAGCGGGTCGCTGTGGATTAGAGCCAAGAGCGATGGGCACGTGGACACCGAAGCCCAGCCGCTGGTGATCGGCGAACCGGTCGAGATCGGTGGGATAAGCCTCGTGCTCGAACCCTGGAAACTGACGACGCCCGGAGGGCGGAAGGCGTAGCGATCTCGGCAAGACGCCGGTGCCTCGCCGGTTTGTCCTGGGATTTGCGGCTGGATCTTCTTCATCGGCGGAAACGATGGCGTACACCTTCAAACATGGCGATCGACCTCTACCCGACTACACGATCCAGCGTGCGGTCGGACGTGGCGGTTTCGGCGAGGTGTACTACGCCATAAGCGACGGCGGCCGAGAGGTTGCCCTCAAGTACCTCCGCGACAACCCCCAGATCGAGCTTCGCGGCGTTAGCAACTGCATCAACCTGAAGAGTCCCCATCTCGTGGCCATCTTTGACGTGGTCAAGGCCATCGACGGCGAGTACATCGTCATAATGGAGTACTGCAGCGGGCCGTCTCTGCGAGACCTGCTGATCGCGGAGCCGAACGGATTCGACACCGCGCGGGCGACGTTCTTCGCCAGGGAGATCGCCAAGGGCGTCTCGTACCTGCACAACCACGGCATCGTCCACCGCGACCTCAAACCGGGCAACATCTTCTACGACGAAGGATACGTGAAGATCTGCGACTACGGACTGAGCAAGTTCATTTCCGTGTCGCGCCACAGCGCCCAGACCGCCAGCGTGGGCACCGTGCATTACATGGCCCCCGAGATCGGCAGCGGTGTTTACACGCGAGGCGTCGACATCTACGCCCTCGGCGTGATGCTCTACGAAATGCTTCTGGGCAAGGTCCCGTTCGCCGGGTCGACGATGGCCGAGGTGCTGATGAAGCACCTCACCGCACAGCCCGAAGTCGATAACCTTCCGGAGCCGTTCGGCAAGGTCATCCGCAAGGCGCTCGAGAAAGACCCGAACGACCGGTATCAAAGTGTTGACGAACTGGTCGACGATTTGCTTTCGGTGGAGACCGTGGCGAAGAGCCTGGCGGGCTTTAGCACAAAGAGCCTGGAAGGTGCGGTTCGGGCGGTCGCCCGGCCTCCCGAGGTCCCACGGCAGCAGTTCGCCCCGCCGGATGTTCCCCCGCCGACCGTTCCGCCGCTCGCGCCTCCATATGCCTTCCCGGTCGGCGGCCCGGGCGTCGCACCGGCCCAGGCGCCCGGTGGGTTCCTCAGGCCGTCCGGCATTCCGTTTCACCAGAGAATCGACGCGGAGGAAGGCGAACTGACTCCGGAGGCTGCTTCAGGGCATCTGCACTACGCCGGGTTCTGGATTCGAGTTGTCGCCGCATTCCTGGACATGTTCCTGATCGGCGCCGCGGCCGGCATCGTGGCGCTCGTGTTGCGGATTCCTGAAGGGAATAACGTGGCGGTCCTTCCCCTAGCCATTCTCTACGACGGCCTGCTCATCGGGAAGTGGAACGGCCAGACGCTGGGCAAGAAGGCCCTGGGAATCAAGGTCATCGCGGAGGACGGTCGCGTGTGCAGCCTCTGGCAGGCCTTCGCCAGAGCCGCCGCCTGCTGGCTCAACTTGTTTACGGGCGGCCTGACCTACCTCATGGTGGCCTTCAGTGACAAGAAGAGAGGACTTCACGACCACATCGCCGGTACGTTGCATGTTCACGCCATTCAGTAGCGAATAGGCGGCGTCGGCGAGCGAATACACGAGAGCTGACGAAAGAGACGATCATGGCCTACACCTTCAAACATGGCGACCGACCCCTCGACGAGTACACCATCCAGCGTGCCGTCGGTCGGGGCGGCTTCGGTGAGGTCTACTACGCCGTCAGCGATGGCGGGCGGGAGGTCGCCCTCAAGTTCCTCCTCGAAAACCCGCAGATCGAGCTACGGGGCGTCAGCCACTGCATCAACCTCAAGAGCCCGCACCTCGTCTCGATCTTCGACGTCAAGAAGACCAGCGAAGGCGACTACGCCATCATCATGGAGTACTGCTCCGGGCCTTCACTGCGCGACCTGCTCATCGCCGAGCCCGCCGGATTCGGACCGCAAAAGGCCGCCTTCTTCGCCAGCGAGATCGCCAAGGGGCTCGCGTACCTGCACGAGCGCGGGATCGTCCATCGCGACCTCAAACCGGGCAACATTTTCTATGACGACGGGTACGTGAAGATCGGCGATTACGGGTTGAGCAAGTTCATCGCCGTCTCGCGCCACAGCGCCCAGACCGCCAGCGTCGGGACCGTGCACTACATGGCCCCCGAGATCGGCAGCGGCAACTACTCCCGCGGCGTCGACATCTATGCCCTGGGCGTGATGCTCTACGAGATGCTGCTGGGCAAGGTGCCCTTCGAAGGATCGAGCATGGCCGAGATCCTGATGAAGCACCTGACCGCGCAGCCGGAGCTCGACGATCTACCGCAACCCTTCGGCAAGGTCATTCGCAAGGCCCTCGAGAAGGATCCGAAAGATCGATACCAAACCGTCGAGGAAATGGTTGACGACTTGCTCGCCGGAGAGGACATCAAGAAGAGCGTCGCCGGCTTCAGACCCCATAGCCTAAGCGGTGCGGTGCGACGAGGCGCCGGCGATCTTGCAGACTCGCCGTACCCGTCGCCGAACCCTCCACCGCATGGCGCCGGAGGCTTCCCGCCTCCGCCGCCGGGTGGCGGTAACCGAGATCGAGGGGCGCGGGGGTACTCGCCCGGGGCGGCGATGCCGCTCCCCGAGCGCGTGGCAAAGAGGTTCGACCGCGTGTCGCGCCGGATAGATCGCCGGATCGCCACGCTCGCCGCCAAGCATGGAATCGCTCCGCCAGGAGTTGGCCAACCGAGAGACGAGCGACCGGTTGAGGATCGGCGCGAGGCGGCGGCGCCCGGCTCGGGTCGCGCACCATGGGCCAAGCCGGCACCGCCGCGGGGAGAGCGTGCCAAGCGGTTCTCGCTGATTGCCCTTCTCACCATCGGGTTGGCGGTCGGTTACGGAATCTTGGTCGGCAATGCAATGGGGTGCGCAGAGTTCGGCGTAGGAGCGGGAGCCCTCGTCGTCGGCATGTGGGTTGCAATCGGCCTCGGGAGGGCTATCTCGACTTGGTTTACGGTGCAAGACGGACCGAGGTGGGCGCAGAGGCTGATCTACGCATGCTGCGGGGCCGCGCTCCTTGCCCCAGGCTGCGGCCCCTACTTCGTGGAAGTGGGACTGGGGCTATGGGTAGGGCTCATTGTCGTCGTCGCGTTTGCCCGTTGGGACAGAACACTCGAACACGCCTCCGACGGCGAGATCAGCTTCGGACG